>DASVSK010000679.1:0-1521 GCA_036388135.1 Pyrinomonadaceae bacterium
CCGCGAGGAGCCGCTCGCACAGGTGCGAGCCGATGAAGCCCGCGCCGCCCGTCACCAGTATCCGCATCTTCTCTCCGCCCCGAAGCACTCGGTCTTACCGCCCCGCCATTGTAACAGCCATCCGCCCCGTCAGGCGGGCGCGCCCGCGCCTTCCGCCCCGGCCCCCGCGGCGTCGCGCGCCGGCTCGTCGTCGTCGCGCGAGTCCGCGCCGTGGTGGTGCTGGCGGCGTCGGCGTCGGCGCTTGCGGCCGCGCCCGCCCGCGTCCGCCTCCTCGACGCGGCCGTTCGCGGTGGCGAGCGCGGCCAGCAGCAGGAAGAGGAGCGCGTTGGCCGTCGTGTGCAGCGTGAAGTCGAAGAAGCTGTGGACGAGCGCGCCCACGCAGCCGCCCAGAGCGCCGAGCGCCACGCCGCGCCGGAAGCGGTCGTGCGAGTGCATCCGCTTGAGCGCCATCCAGAAGAGCGCCCCGACGAAGAGGAGCCCCAGCAGGCCGCCGACCGCGCCCGCGTCCGAAAGGATTTGCAGGTAGTCGTTGTGCGCCTGCTCCAGCCTGTAAGTCCCGTTCCCGGTGTCGTAGCGCGGGTAGACCGCGCCGAACGAGCCGAGCCCGGTCCCCAGGACGGGGTGGTCGCGGATGATGCCGAGCGTGCCCCGCCAGAAGTGCGCGCGCCCCGTCGTCGGGTCGTCGCTGTAGACGGTGCCCGCCACGCGCGTGAGCGCGCCCTCGCCGCCGAAGTAGAGCACGCCGACGAAGACCGCCAGCACCATCGCGAACCCGAGCCCGACGCGGGCGGCGGCCGAGCGCAGGCGCGAGGGGCGGTCGCCCGCCTCGCGCCCGCCGCCGCGCCCCCTCGCCAGCGCCGAGGCGGTGGCGAGGAACAGAACCTCGCAGACCATGCTGAGCAGCCCGCCGCGCGAGTTCGTCATCACGAGCGCGACGGCCATGATGGCCGAGGCGAAGGCGTAGAGCACCACGCGCTCGCGCCCGACCGCGCCCGCGAACAGGAGCCCGAGCGGCATCGCCAGCGCCAGCTCCATGTAGCCCGCGAAGTGGTGGCGGTTGATGTAGGGGCCGAAGGGCTCGGCCTGCTTCGGCTCCCTCACGAAGAAGATGGTGCGCGGGTTGACGAAGTGCTGCATCAGGCCGTAGACGGCGAGCAGGAAGCCGAAGACGACGACGAGCCGCACCACCAGCCGCAGCCGCCGCGGGGTGTCGACGAAGGCGAGCGCCGCGGCGAAGTAGACGGTGAGACCGGCGAGCTGCACGAGCGAGACGCGCGTCGCCTGCGGGTCGTAGGAGAAGGAGCGCGACGGCTCTAACACGGCCGCGCCGGCCGCCGCCGCCTCGGCCGCGCCCGCGCCGAAGGGCAGGAGCTGGACGAGCCCGACGGCGAAGAGCCCGACGAGCGGGAGCTGTAAGGCGTTGCGGCTCACGCGCAGCACGCCCGTGCGCCACGCGTCCAACATCCAGAGCACGAAGACCAGCGCGGCGCTCGCCTGAAAGACCGCGAGCGCCCACGAGTG
>DASVSK010000680.1:0-5520 GCA_036388135.1 Pyrinomonadaceae bacterium
CACGCGCGCCGCGCCGAGCGGCCGCAGGGGCGCTTCGTGCGCACCTTCAGCCTGCCCGACGTCGTCGACCGCGGCGCGATCACGGCCGACTACAAGGACGGCGTGCTCCTGCTCCACCTGCCCAAGCGCGTCGAGCGGCAGGGGCGCAGCCTCAAGATAGACGTCAGGTGAGGCCGCCGGGTGCCGCGAATGGTGAACGGTAAATAGTGAAGGGAGGCCGCGCCGGCGGCGGCCCCGCTCCCGGCGCGCGGGGCGCGGCCTTTCCTATTTACGATTTACCATTTACGATTTACGCCGATGAGACTTTTTCGCAGGGGGAGTAAGAAGCAAGATATGGCAGAGAAGGGGTCGGCCGAGAGGGACTGGCCGGAGGAGTTGGGCTCCGAAGAGCAAACGCCGAAAGTCCGCGTCAACGACCGCAGGCGCGTCCGCCTCGGCGAAGAGCCGGAGGGCGGCGCGGGCGAGGGGCCGGGAGCGCCGGACGCCGCGAGCCTCAAGCCTTCCTACGTCGAGGAGCTTGAGGCGCGCGCGCGCGCCGCCGAGCACAAGGCCGCGGACGTGCAGTCGCGCTTCGAGCAGGTGCGCGCCGAACTCAAGCGCGAGACGGACGAGCTGCGGCAGCGCCTCGCGCGCAACGCCGAAGAGCGCCTGACGAGGGAGAAGGCCGCCTTCATCTCCTCGCTCCTGCCGGTCGTCGACAACCTCCGGCGCGCGGTCGAGGCCGCGGAAGGCGGCGGCTCGAAGGAGTCGCTGCTCGACGGCCTGCGCGGCACCATCAGCGGCTTCGAGGGCGCGCTGGCGCAGGCGGGGGCCGAGCCGGTCGAGGCCCTCGGTCAGCCCTTCGACCCCGAGCTGCACGAGGCCGTCGACACCCTGGAGGTCGAACCCGAGCTGGACGGCGAAGTCACCGCGCAGTACGGCCGCGGCTACCGTCTGGGCGGCCAACTGCTCCGCCCCGCGCGCGTCCAGGTGGGCCGCGCGAAGGGCGAGGGCGCGGGCGCTTGAGCGGCCCGGCGAATCAGACTTACTGACTGGCAATTTAATTTTCTCAGGAGAACAACAAAGTGGCAGCGAAGGATTTGAAGTTCAGGGAAGAAGCCCGGAGCGCGATGCTCAAGGGCGTGAACGTTCTGGCGAACGCGGTGCGCGTGACGCTGGGGCCCAAGGGGCGGAACGTCGTGCTCGGCAAGAAGTTCGGCTCGCCCGTCATCACCAAGGACGGCGTGACGGTGGCGAAGGAGATCGAGCTCAAGGACAAGTACGAGAACATGGGCGCGCAGATGGTCAAGGAGGTCGCCACCAAGACCAACGACATCGCGGGCGACGGCACGACCACCGCCACCGTGCTCGCGCAGGCCATCTTCCGCGAGGGCGTCAAGAACGTCACGGCCGGGGCCAACCCGATGCAGCTCCAGCGCGGCATACAGCTCGGCGTCGAGGCCGCCACGGCCGAACTCGAACGGCTCTCGAAGAAGGTCAAGAGCAGGGAGGAGCTGTCGAACGTCGCCGCCGTCTCGGCCAACAACGACCGCGAGATAGGCGACCTCATCTCGGAGGCGATGGACAAGGTCGGCAACGACGGCGTCGTCACGGTCGAGGAGTCGAAGTCGATGCAGACGGAGCTCGACCTCGTCGAGGGCATGCAGTTCGACCGCGGGTACCTCTCGCCCTACTTCGTCACCAACCCCGACCGGATGGAGGCCGTGCTCGAAGACCCGCTCATCCTCCTCCACGAGAAGAAGATTTCGGCGATGCGCGACCTGCTGCCGCTGCTCGAACAGGTCGCCAACCAGGGCCGCCAGCTCCTCATCATCGCCGAGGACGTCGAGGGCGACGCGCTCGCCACGCTCGTCGTCAACCGCCTGCGCGGCACCATCAAGGTCTGCGCCGTGAAGGCCCCGGCCTTCGGCGACCGCCGCAAGGCCATCCTCGAAGACATCGCGACGCTCACGGGCGGCCGCCTCATCACCGAAGACCTCGGCATCAAGCTCGAGTCGGTCACGGTCGAAGACCTCGGCCGCGCCAAGCGCGTCATCGTCGACAAGGAGAACACGACGGTCGTCGAGGGCGCGGGCGACCGAAAGGGGATTCAGGGGCGCGTCGCCACCATCCGCCACCAGATCGAGGAGACGACCTCGGACTACGACCGCGAGAAGTTGCAGGAGCGCCTCGCCAAGCTGGCGGGCGGCGTCGCCGTCATCCGCGTCGGCGCGGCGACCGAGACCGAGATGAAGGAGAAGAAGATGCGCGTCGAGGACGCCGTCAACGCGACGCGCGCCGCCGCGCAGGAGGGCATCGTCCCCGGCGGCGGGGTCGCGCTGGTGCGCGCCGCCAAGGCGCTCGACAAGCTGGAGGAGGAGGGCGACGTGCTGACGGGCGTGCGCCTGCTCCGCCGCGCGATGGAGGAGCCGCTGCGGCGCATCGCCGAGAACGCCGGGATGGACGGCGCGGTCGTCATCGGCAAGGTGGACGAGTCGAAGGGCTCGGTCGGCTACAACGCCGCCACGGGCGAGTTCGAAGACCTCGTCAAGGCCGGCATCATCGACCCGACGAAGGTGGTGCGCACCGCCTTGCAGAACGCGGCGTCGATTGCGGCGCTGATGCTGACGACCGACGCGGCCGTCACCGACGCGCCCGAGCCCAAGCGCGCGGCCACCCCGCCGATGGGCGGGGGCGGGGGCGAAGACTACGACTTCTAAAACTTCACACGAAATGGGTGAGTCCGGGGTCACGTCGAAAGGCGTGGCCCCGGGCTTTCTTGCTTTGTCCGTTCGTTTACATGGCCGGGTAATTGCAACGCGGCCGTGTGCTATAGTTCGGGTGTCCCGAAGCGCGACGAAGCGCAACGGGGCGTCGGAGCCAGGCATCTAACAGAAGCCGGACGACGGGCAGGTTTGGCGTGACTGTTTCGGCTTAAAAGCCCCGAAGACGACACGCCTCCCGCCGTCCAGATTTTTTTTGGCTGATGTTTTCGAGCCCCTGCGGAGGTCGCCCGAAGAGACTCCCCCGCGGCTCGCCAGAAGGAAAAGCAATGATAGACCTGGGAACCTACAAAGACCGTTTCGCCGAGAGCGGGCAGCGCGTGTTAGAGCACGCCGTGCAGGAGTCGCGCCGCCGTGACCAAAACTACATCGCGGTAGAACACATTCTCAACGGCCTCGCCGCCGAGGAGGCCGAGCTGTTCAACTCGACGATGCGCGACCTCTCGCTCGACCCGCGCTCGGTCAAGGTGCTGATTGAAAAGCGTCTTGAGAATGCACGCTATCAGAACGTTAATAAGGGAATCCGCATCGCGCCCGACACCATCGAGCTCTTCAAGCGCTCGATGGAGCGCGCGCGCGCGCAGGGTCGCAAGACCATCGAGGCCACGGACCTCTTCATGGCCTTCTCGCAGGACGAGAACAGCGCGCTGATGGGCGTGCTCCGCAACCTCGGGGCGAACCCCGAGACCGTCATCGAGCAGGTGAGGGCGCGCGTCCGCACGCGCGAGCAGCAGGAGGAGGAGTACAAGAAGAAGTTCGAGCTGCCCCCCTACCTCAAGCACTTCGGCGTCTCCCTGAACCGGCTGGCGCGCGCCGACAAGCTGCCGCCGACCATCGGCCGCGAGCGCGAGATTCAGCAGATGATCGAAATCCTCTGCCACCGCGAGCGCGCCAACTCGCCGATGCTCGTCGGCGAGCCGGGCGTCGGCAAGACCGCGGTCGTGGAAGGTCTGGCGCGCCTGATCGAGCTGGAGCCCGAGAAGGTGCCGGTGCGCCTGCGCGGCACGCACCTCGTCCAGTTGCAGATGGGCGGGCTCGTCGCCGGGACGATGCTGCGCGGCATGTTCGAGGAGCGCATCAAGGGCATCATCGACGAGGTGAAGGAGCGCGACAACCTGATCCTCTTCATCGACGAGGCGCACACCATCATCGGCGCGGGCGCGGCGCTCGGCACGTCGAGTGACGCGGCCAACATGTTCAAGACCTCGCTCGCGCGCGGCGAGATGCGCATCATCGGCGCGACGACCATCACCGAGTACAAGGAGTACATCGGCGAGGACGAGGCGCTCGCGCGCCGCTTCCGGATGGTGAAGGTCGACGAGCCGTCCATCGCCGAGACGCGCGAAATCCTGTTCGGGCTGCGGCCGCGGCTCGAGCGCAACTACTCGGTCACCATCTCGGACGACGCCATCAATACGGCGCTGGAGATGGCACCCAAGTACATACGCAACCTCCACCTGCCGGACAAGGCCATCGGCTGGCTCGACACCGCGGCCGTCAAGGTCGAGATCAACGAGCCCGACACGATGGTCGTGCTCCCCGAGCACATCATCGACGTCATCTCGCAGGAGTCGCGCATCCCGCGCGACATGATCTACCGCGACACCAACGACCGCTTCTCCGCGATGGAGGAGGACCTGGGACGCCGCGTCATCGGGCAGAAGGACGCCATCCGCGCCGTCGCGCAGCGCCTGCGCCTGAACAAGGGGCCGCTCAAGGAGTCGCACTACAAGCCCGACGGCGTGCTCCTCTTCCTCGGCCCCACCGGCGTCGGCAAGACCGAGCTGGCGAAGGCCGTCGCCGAGTTCATGTTCGGCGACGAGGAGAAGATGGTGCGCATCGACATGTCCGAGTACCAGGACGGCACCATCGGCATCGAGAAGCTGATCGGCATGCCGCGCGGCATCGTCGGCAGCGAGCGCGGCGGCGTGCTCACCGAGCAGTTGCGCGAGAACCCCTACACGGTTCTGCTGCTCGACGAGGTCGAGAAGGCCAGCCCGACCTTGATGAACCTGTTCCTGCAAGCCTTCGACGAGGGCTGGCTGACGGACGGGCGCGGCAAGAAGGTCTACCTCTCCGACGCCATCATCATCATGACGTCGAACCTCGGCTCGGAGAACTTCAAGAAGTACGAGAAGCCGTTCGGGTTCGGCACCAAGACCCTCGGCGACATGAAGGCCATCAGGGGCGACGTGATGAAGGCGGCCGAGAACCGCTTCTCGCCCGAGTTCCGCAACCGCATCGACGAGATCGTCGTCTTCTCGCCGCTCGCGATGGACGAGGTGCGCGACATCGCGAAGATTTACACCGCGAGGCTCTGCCGCCAGATGGAGTCGCAGGGCAAGGGCTGCCGCGTCACGCCGGCCGCGCTCGACCTGCTCACGGAGAAGGGCTACAGCCCGGCCTACGGCGCGCGCTTCCTCAAGCGCCACATCGACGAGAAGGTGAAACTCCCGATCACCGCGATGTGGAAGGACGCTTCGAGCTTCACCGCCGACGTCGAGAACGGGGAGGTCGTCGTCAAGGCGGAGTCCTTCGTCGAGGCGATCTGAGAGCCTTAAGGCCGCGCCGGCGGGCGGCGTTTCCAATCCGGGGCTTCGGCGATAATTCGCCGGAGCCCCTTTTTCTTTGCGCCCGCGCCCTACCCGCCGGCGGGCGCGGCGTCGCCGCCCGCCGCGTCTTCGGCGGCCGGCTCCCACAGCTCGACCTTGTTCCCGTCCGGGTCCATGAACCAGCCGAACCTGCCGTTCGGCTCTTC
>DASVSK010000681.1:0-7102 GCA_036388135.1 Pyrinomonadaceae bacterium
GGGACGGCGCTCACGCCCTCGGGCGGCGTCGCCACGAATGGCGAGTACAGCTTCGTCCGCAGGACGACGACGGCCACGTCGGGGCTGCCGCAGGACACGGACAACAACGAGGCCGACTTCGCCTTCGTCTCGACGACGGGCGCGGCCTTCGGCGGGCGGCAGACGACGCTCGGCGCGCCCGGCCCCGAGGGGCTCGCCTCGCCCGTCAACCGCAACGCGACCGTCGCCCTGACGCTGCTCGACCCGGCGGTCGGCGCTTCGGCCGCGCCCAACCGCACGCGCGACCTGGCGGGCGACCCGGCCAACAACTCAAGCTTCGGCACGATGACCATCCGCCGCACGGTGACGAACAACACCGGCGCGGCCGTCACGCGCCTCCGCTTCCGCGTCGTCGACCTGACGACCTTCCCGGCGGCGGACGCGACGCTCGCAGACCTGCGCCTGCGCACCTCACAGGCTTCGACCGTCGCCGTCGCGGGCCCCAACGCGGCCTGCCCCTCCAGCTCCTGCGCGGTGCGCGCGCTCACGCTTGAGTCGCCGTCGGCGGCGAACGATGGCGGCCTCAACGGCGCGGTCTCGGCCGGGACCGTCGCGCTCGCCACCCCGCTCGCCGGCGGCGCGAGTATCAACGTCCAGTTCCTCCTCGGCATCGAGAAGACCGGCACCTTCCGCTTCTACGTCAACGTCGAGGCGCTGCCGTGAGGAAGTAGACAGTAGACAGTAGACAGTAGTCAGTAGAAAAACCTCCGACAGCAGACAGTAAAAAAAACTTCGGCGGGCGTTGCGGATTAGTATCCGACGCCCGCCAAAGCCGTTTTATCTTACTGACTACTGACTACTGACTACTGTCTACTGTCTACTAGTTACTCCCCCGAGAGGTGTTGGCGGAAGAACTCCAGCGTGCGCCACCAGGCGTCGGCGGCGGCCGAGGGGTCGAAGACCTCTGGGCGCGTGTCGTTGAAGAAGGCGTGGTCTGTGCCGGGATAGATGTGCGTCTCGATGGACTTGCCGTGCTCCCGCATCTTCTCTTCGAGGGCGCGGACGGCCGCGGGCGGCACGAAGTCGTCCTTCTCCGCGTAGAGGCCGAGGACGGGCGCGCGCAAGGTCTCGAAGTCGGGCTCGACCTTCGGGTGGATGCCGTAGAAGACGACGCACGCGCCCACCCGCTCGTTCTTCGACGCAGCGTAGAGCGAGAGCACGCCGCCCATGCAGAAGCCGACCGTGCCGACCGTCCCGCCCGCCGTCGCCTCGTGGGCGAGGAGGTACTCGACCGCGCCGCGCAAGTCCTTCTCGGTCTGCGCGATGTTGAGCGCCATCATCATCTTGCCGGCCTCGTCGGGCGAGCGCGCCACGTCGCCGCGGTAGAGGTCGGGCGCGAGCGCGACGAAGCCCTCGCGCGCGAAGCGGTCGGCCACCTCGCGGATGTGCGGGACTAAGCCCCACCACTCCTGTATGACGACGACGCCGGGCCCGCGCCCCGACTCCGGCGTCGAGAGGTAGCCGCGGGCCGTCCCGCCGTTGCTCGCAAACTCTATCATCTGACCGGCCATCCTGGTTTGAGTCCTCCTCGTTCTGTCGACGCCGACCGCGGCGGGCCGCCCCGCGCGCGTCGCGCGTAATCGCCGGAACCTTTTCGCGCCGCGGCGTGAATGGATTGTGGCGTCGGGTCGTCCTGTCGGACGGCTGCCGTTTTATCGGCGCGCGCGGCGGAAGTCAAGCGCGGGCGGGGCCGGGCCTTCGCGGCTTGACACCCCCGGCGGGCGTACCAATAATGTCCCGCGCGCAGACCCGAACGCCCCGCCGGCCGTGCCGCCGGAGCGCCCGACTCCACTTCAGCATTAAACAATCTCTCCGGCGAGTTCACTCCCAGGCAGGTGTTGCCTCACGCAATTCCAAGAGGTCTTATGAAGATGTCCCCCAGAAACAAGTTCACCCCCTTCGCGCTGGCGCTGGTTCTACTCCTGACCCCGCTGGCCGCCGCCTCGGCCCCCGCCGCGGGCGGCGAGGTCGCGGGCACCGTGACCGACCCGAAGGGCGCGGTCGTCGTCGGCGCGACCGTCTTGGTCGTCGACGCGGCGACCGGCGCGACCGTCGCCACCGGCGCGACCGACGCGCAGGGCAGATACGTCCTCCCGAACGTTCCCGCGGGCACGTACGCGGTCGTCGTCGCCGCCGGCGGCTTCCGCGAGGCGCGCAGGGAGCAGCTCAAGGTCGAGGACGGCAAGCGCGCCTCCGCCGACTTCAGGCTTGAGGTCGCGCTCGCCGACACCTCCGTCACCGTCACCGCCACGGGGACCAAGGCCAACGCCGACCCCGTCTACGGGCAGCTCCGCCAGCAGGGCGAGTCGCCGCAGGAGTTCGCGGGCGACTACGCGCAGGTCGGCGGCCTCGTCCTCAAGCGCGACGCGGCCACCTTCACGCTCCGCTCGGGCGAGCTGTACTTCCTGCCCGCCGTCGAGGGGCGCGTCACCGGCGCAATCTTCATCGGCGACGGCGAGATGACGCTGACGCCGCCCGTCGAGCACGAGAGGCGCAGCCTCTCGCTCTACACCGGCGAGCCCTCCATCACCGAGCAGTTCACGAAGCTCGCGCTGCGCTTCACCGACAAGACCTTCGAGGAGGTCAGGGCGTCGCCGCAGGCGCGCATGGGCCGGGGCGGCGCGCAGGCCGCGCGCGCGCGCGAAATCTTCCGCGAGAACCAGACGCTTCTGCGCAGGCAGCTCCGCACCAACATGGAGCTGCGCACGCTCGTCGACCTCTACACGCCCGAGCGCCCCGGCTTCCTCATCGCCTTCGTCGAGGGCAGGCGCTTCCAGAAGCTCATCTTCCAGATCGACCCGCTCGGCATCCCCGAGGTCTCGCCCGAGGAGGTGCTGCTCGCCAGCTACGGCGAGACCGACGGCGGCTTCTGGACTGCCTTCCACCTCTCGGACGAGTACGCCAAAGGCAGGGCGTCGAGCGACGAGGACCACCGCATCTTCGACATCACGCACCACCAGATCGACGGAGCCATCAAGGGGACGCAGCTCGCCGCCACCGACACCGTCACCTTCACCCCGCTCGTGCGCGGCACGCGCGTGCTCCCCTTCGAGCTCTTCAGCACGCTGCGCGTCGGGCGCGTCCGCGACGAGCAGGGGCGCGACCTCCAGTTCATCCAGGAGGGCAAGGAGCGCGACGCCGACTTCGCCCTCATCTGGCCCGAGCCGCTCGAAGCCGGCAAGAGCTACAAGGTCACGGTCGAGTACCAGGGCGGCGACGCGCTGGTGAACGCCGGCGGCGGCAACTTCTTCGTCGTCCCCGGCGCGCGCCACACCTGGTACCCGAACAACGCCGGCACGCAGTTCGGTGACCGCGCGACCTTCAGCATGACCTTCCGCTACCCGAAGGGCAAGATGCTCATCGGGACGGGGGCGACCGAGGGCGACGAGGCGCGCGAGGGCGACATCACCGTCGCCAGGTGGTCGAGCGGCCGGACCGAGCTGGCCGTCGCCGGGTTCAACTACGGCACCTTCAAGAAGAAGATGGTGCAGGACGCCGACTCGGGCTACCAGATCGAGTTCTACGCCAACGAGTCGCTGCCCGACTTCATGCGCGGGGCTCAGGAGGGCGGAGCCGGCTCGCTCTCGACGACGGGCATGGCCGACTCGGCCATCGCCGACGCGCAGAACTCGACGCGCATCTTCAACGCCTTCTTCGGCAAGCTCCCCTACACGCGCGTCGCCATGACGCAGCAGCCCGCGGCCAACTTCGGGCAGGCGTGGCCGACGCTCATCTACATGCCGTTCACGGCCTTCATGGACTCGACCCAGCGCTGGATGACCGGGGGCATCGGTTCCGCCACCAGCGACTTCTACAAGTACGTCGGGCCGCACGAGGTCGCGCACCAGTGGTGGGGGCACATCGTCGGCTGGAAGTCTTACCGCGACCAGTGGATGAGCGAGGGCTTCGCCGAGTTCTCCGCCTCGCTCTACGCGCAGGCCGTGCGGGGCCCCGACAAGTTCGTCGAGTTCTGGGAGGACCAGCGCCGGCTCATCGTCGAGGCGCGACCGCAGACGCGCGACCGCAAGCCCTACACCGTCGGGCCCGTCACGCAGGGCTACCGCCTCAACAGCGGCAAGACCGGCAACGTCGCCCGCTTCATGATCTACCCGAAGGGCGCGTACATCCTGCACATGCTGCGGATGATGATGTTCGACCGCAAGACCGGCGACCAGCGCTTCACGGCGATGATGCAGGACTTCATCAAGACGCACTACAACAAGGACGTCTCGACCGAGGACTTCAAGCGCGCCGTCGAGAAGCACATGACGGAGGAGATGAACCTCGACGGCAACGCGCGGATGGACTGGTTCTTCAACCAGTGGGTCTACGGCACCGAGGTGCCGAGCTACAAGCTTGAGTACTCGGTCAACGGCGACACGCTGACGGGGCGCGTCACGCAGTCGGGCGTCTCGGAGAACTTCGCCATGCTCGTCCCCGTCTACGTCGACATGGGCAAGGGCTGGGTCAGGCTCGGCTCCGCCAGGCTGCGCGGCAACACGACGGTCGACCTCGGGCAGATCAAGCTGCCGCACGCGCCGAAGCGGCTCGCCGCCGCCGCCCTCAAGGACGTGCTCGCCGTGAGCGTCGAGAACCAGAAGGACAAGTGAAGGCGAGTAGACGGTGGAAAGTAGACAGTAGACAGTAGTCAGTAGTCAGTAGAAAGCCCTACCGTCGCCGCCGGGTTCAAAGAAGGAGGCCGGGAAGTGACGGGCTTCCCGGCCTCCTTCTTCTACTGACTACTGACTACTGTCTACTGTCTACCGTCTACTCCACTATTTACTATTCAACGCGATTCCCTTATCATCGGCCCGCTCTCGGAGAGTTTTGAAGGTCTGTTCAAAAGCCCGGCGGTCAACCGCCGACGGCCTCTCCTGACTAGATTCCTTTTCTCATACGGCGGCCGAGCGGCGCGAGCGCCGGGCCCGGCCGGGCGGGCGCGCCCCACGGCGGGCGTCCCCGACCCGCCCGAGGGCCGCGGACATCAACCAAGAGTTCAAACAGGGAGAACGCGAAATGTTTAGACCGGGAAGAAATCCGAAGGACCAGACGCACACCGCAGACGACACGGCCGACCACTCCCCGCAGACGAGCGCGCCGTCGGGCGGCTCCGCTTACGGCTCGGGCGCGGGCTCCGGCCCCGCCTCCGCGGGCGCGGCGGCCGCGACGCCGACCGAAGCCTACCAGCAGTCGGTCTACACGCAGACCACCTCGCGCGCCGTCACCGAGAGCGAGTCGCTCGCGCGCGACATCAAGGAGGGGACGCTGACGGGCTTCGTCGGCAACGGGACGACGCTCACGGGCGAGGCCAACTTCAAGGGCATGCTCCGCGTCGACGGCGGGCTCTCCGGGCGCGTCGCCTCCGCCGACGGCACGCTCATCGTCTCGACCAACGGGCGCGTGGACGCCAACGTCGAGGTCGCGGTCGCGCAAATCTTCGGCACGGTCAACGGCGACATCACCGCCACCAAGCGCATCGAGATGGGGCGCGTCGCCAAGGTCACCGGCAACATCCAGACGCCCGCGCTCGTCATCGAGAACGGCGCCATCTTCGAGGGCTCCTGCCGCATGGTGCAGATCAAGGAGGAGACCGAGACGAAGCAGAGCGCCTCCGACGCCTCCTCCGCCGCGTCCGCGTCTTCGGGCGCGTCGAAGTCGGGCTCATCCCGCTCCTCCTACGGCTCGTCCGCGGCGGCGGCCTCCGACGCCTCGGCCGCCTCCGACGTCACGAACGCGTCCGACGTGGCGAGCTAAGACGGCCGAACCCGGCCCCACGTTTGAAGCCCCCCGCGCCGGACGAGCGGCGCGGGGGGCTTTCGACTTTGGGCGCGGGCCGACGGCGGCGGGCGTGTGGCTTGAGTTTGCGCGGCGCGGGTGTGTAGAATGAACGCGAACCAGACGACCGCCTCGGGACTTCTCCCCGTCACGGAACCCTTAAAAGTTAAAGTTGATGAGGTTAATTCCGGCAACCACCGGCCACCCAACTCCAACCGACAAAGGATTGACCGAAGAGCATGAGCGCCATCATCGAGAACCCGCCCGCCGACCCGCGGGAGAGAGACGTTGAAGAGCTTGAGACCGTGACCATCCGCTTCGCCGGCGACTCCGGCGACGGCATGCAGCTCACGGGCACGCAGTTCACGAACACCTCGGCCATCTTCGGGAACGACATCTCGACGCTGCCCGACTTTCCCGCCGAAATCCGCGCCCCCGCCGGGAGCCTCCCCGGCGTCTCGGGCTTCCAGCTCAACTTCTCCAGCCAGCACATACGCACGCCCGGCGACCAGCCCAACGTACTCGTGGCGATGAACCCGGCGGCGCTCAAGGTGAACCTCGGAGACCTCGAAGAAGGCGGCACGCTCCTCATCAACACCGACGAGTTCAACAAGGAGAACCTCAAGAAGGCCGACTACCCCTCGAACCCGCTCGAAGACGACTCGCTCAAAGGCTACCGCGTCCACCGGCTCCCGATCTCGACCGTCAACATCCGCGCGCTCCAGGAGGCCGGCGTCAAGCTCTCGCGCAAGGAGATGGATCGCTGCAAGAACTTCTTCGCGCTCGGCATCCTCTACTGGCTCTACGACCGCCCGATGGAGCCGACGCTCGAATGGATTCGCACCAAGTTCAAGAAGAACGAGGAGGTCATGCGCGCCAACGAGGTCGCGCTCAAGACCGGCTACAACTTCGCCGACACGACCGAGGTCTTCACCACGCACTACAAGGTGAAGAAGGCCGTCATCGCGCCGGGCAAGTACCGCAAGATAACGGGCAACGAGGCGACCGCCATCGGCTTCGTCACGGCGGCCGAACTGGTCGGCCGCCCCCTCTTCTACGGCTCGTACCCCATCACGCCCGCCTCCGACATCCTCCACGAGCTGGCGCGCCACAAGAACTTCGGCGTCAAGACCTTCCAGGCCGAGGACGAGATAGCCGCCGTCTGCGCCGCCATCGGCGCTTCGTTCACCGGCCACGTCGGGCTGACGGGGACTTCCGGCCCCGGCGTCGCCTTGAAGCAGGAGGCCATCGGCCTCGCCGTGATGACCGAGCTGCCGCTCGTCATCAT
>DASVSK010000682.1:0-4560 GCA_036388135.1 Pyrinomonadaceae bacterium
CGCTATGCGCCTCCCGCCTCGAATTGTTGCGGACTCTTAGCGATTGGATGATAAATCGCTGTGGCGCAACCAATTTCGCCCCGCCGCCACTCCAAGCGCTTGACTTGCTTTCAGCGGTTCGCTCAGAATCCGGGCCACTCGGGAAGATTCTGAGAGAACAACCTCGCAAGGCTGGAACACCTCGGAGGGACTTTAAGTCGCAGCGCTCCGGCGGCCCGGACTTCCGGGCGTTTGACCTGGCGGGCTTGAGGGTGTGGGCGACAGGCTCGCCACGAGCGGCCCTGTTAAGGGCGGCGGCGCGCGAAGTTTCCCGACAGACTTTCGCACGAACGGAGAAGGATAAAAATGAGCAACGTTTCCAACAGGGTTAGATTCATCGCACTTACTTTCGCGCTGGCGCTCTCTCTCGCGCCGGCGGCCCTCGCGCAGGGCGGCATGGGCAGCGGCACTGGCAGCGGCACCGGCGGCAACGCGCGCACCGTGGCCTCGGGGCAGAAGATGAAGCTCAAGGGCGTGGTGACGCGGCGCGACGCCGACACCTTCGTCGTGCAGGACGCCAACGGCGTGCTGACCACCGTCGCGCTGACGAACGGCACCAGCGTCAGGACCAAGGGCGGCTTCCTGCGCGGCGGCACCAACTACGGCGTCACCGCCATCCTTCGCGGCCTCAACCTTGAGGTCGAGGGGCGCGGCGACGGCTCCAACCTCGTCGCCGAGAAGATTCGCTTCAACGAGAGCGACCTCCGCACCGCGCGCACGGTCGAGGCCAACGTGACGCCGGTCGAGAACCGCGTCGGCGAGGCCGAGTCGCGCATCGGCCAGGTCGAGCAGAACTCGCAGCGCCTCTCGGGTCAGCTCGACGAGCTGGCGGCCGTGTCGAACGCCGCGCGCGGCGGCGCGAAGGCCGCGCAGGAGACGGCCGACATGGCGGTCTCCGGCGTCAACGCCACCAACGAGCGCATCTCGGCGCTCGACGATTACCAGGTGCAGAACAACACGAGCATCCAGTTCAGGGTCGGGAGTTCCGTGCTCTCGCGCGACGCCAAGTCGCAGCTCGACCAAGTCGCGCAGCAGGCGCTCCAGGCCAAGGGCTACGTGCTTGAGGTGAGCGGCTTCGCCAGCGCCGACGGCTCGACCGAGGCCAACCGCAGGCTCAGCCAGCGCCGCGCCGACACGGTCATCCGCTACCTCGTCGAGAACCACCAGATTCCGCTGCGCCGCATCGTCACGCCGTACGGCTTCGGCGAGACGAACGCGGTGGCCGACAACACGACGCGCGAGGGGCGCGAGCAGAACCGCCGCGTCGAGGTCAAGGTGCTCGTCAACCGCGGCCTCATCCAGGGCGCGCCGCAGATGACCCGCCCCGCGTCGGACACCCCCGACGGCGGCCGGTAGCGCGGCGCGCGTAAGGACGGACAGGGAAAGGGTAAGGGGTAAGGGGGAAAGGGCTCTCAGTCCCTTAAACCCCCTTACCCCTTACCCTTTCACCTCATCCTTGTTCACGGAGGAGGATTCGATAAAGTGTTTCGCTTACCCGACGCGGCGAGAAGGTTTCTGCTGGCGTTGACGCTGAGCGCGGTCGCGCTCTCGGCCGTCGCCGCGGCGGCGGCGGCGGGCGCGCAGACGCAGCGCAGGAGCCGGCGCGCGACCGCGCAGGCGACGCCGACGCCCGTCGTCGTCCCGCGCCGCCCGCCCGCTCAGCCGCAGCGCCCCGGCGCGCGCCCGACGCCGACGCCCGCCATCATCAACGTGCCGTCCGCGCAGGACGACGCGCCGCCGCCCCCGCCGCCCACCCCCGTGCCCACCCCGACGCCGAGGCCCACGCCCACGCCGAGGCCGGCCGAGGACGTCGTCGACGAGAGCGAGGTCGTGCGCGTCACCTCTAACCTGGTGGTCGTCCCCGTGGCGGTGACGGACGAGGCGGGGAACGCCGTGCAGGGCTTGAAGGTGGGCGACTTCCGTCTTGAGGAGGAGGGGCGGGCGCAGGAGTTGTCGGCCGTCGGCGCGGCCGACGAGGTGCCGCTCGACATCGTCATCCTCTTCGACGTCTCTTCGAGCGTCACCGCGAAGAGCTTCTTCGCCTTGCAGCAGGAGGCCGCCGCGCGCTTCCTGCGGCTGGTCTTAAAGCCTTCCGACCGCGCGGCCGTCGTCACCATCGCCGACAGGCCGAGGCTCGTGCAGCCGCTCGCGGCGGCCGACGTGGCGACGGCGGCGATGCTCAAGATTCCCGCGGCGACCGCCGCGACGCCGACCGCCTTCTACGACGCCGTGAGCTTCGCCGCGAAGTACCTCGGCGACAACGCGCCGGGCCGTAACCGCCGCGTCATCCTCGCCATCTCCGACGGCGACGACAACTTCAGCGCCGCCGTGCGCGAGCAGACGGTCGCCGAGTACGAGGCGCAGAAGAAGTCCGAGGCGCAGGAGTCGGCGCGCCCCTTGAGCGAGCGCGCGGCGGCGCGGCGCGACTTGCAGGCGCGGCATCGCCGTGCCGTCTCGGGCGTGCAGCGCGCCGTGCAGGGCGCGGACGTCGTCTTCTACGCGGTCAACCCCGGCGGCGCGTCGGTGCGGCTCAACGAAATAAGCATGCGCGCGCAGACCGGCATGCAGCAGGTCGCCGACGCGACCGGCGGCACGGCCTACGTCCCCGCGCGCAACGAGGAGCTGGAGGTCATCTTCCGCCAGATCGCCGCCGAGCTGCGCGCGCAGTACCTGCTCCAGTACCTCTCGAACAGCCAGGAGGCGGCCGGCAAGTTCCTCCGCATCAAGGTCACCGCGCCCCCGCGCCCCGACGCGCGCATACGCGCCCGCCAGGGGTACTACAAAAAGTAGAAGGGCGGAAGGCGAAGGGCGAAAGTGAGGACGGCGTCCCGCGCTGATTTATTTGAAATAAATCACGCCGCGGGCGTGTCCACCTTTCGCCCTTCTACTTCCGCCCTTCGCCTTTTCTTACGCTATTGCATGTCGAGCAGGACGTCGGTCAGCTTGTTGGCGACGTCGAGGAGGGTGCGGCCGGCGCGGTCGAACTGGTTGGCGGAGACCTGCTGCGCGGCCTGGTCGGCGCTGGCCGAGACGCCGCGCAGCGTCTGGTACTGCGCCGAGAGCCCCTGCTCGAAGCGGAAGCGCCCTTCGAGCTGGTCGAGCCGGTCGCGCATCGCGCGCATGTTCTCGACGAGACTCGCCTTCGCGCGCCCCGCGGCGTCGGCCGACTCCGACTGCGTGGCCGTCAGCTCCAAATCCTTCGACAGCCTCCCGTAGAGGTAGAGGAAGCGCGTCAGGTCTTTCGAGAGGCCGGCGAGTTCGAGCCGCTGCGTGTTGAAGCGCGTCTGGTCTAGCCGCGAGGACGCGGGCGCGGCGGGCGCGCGACGCCTCTGCGGGGCGCTGCGGCGCGTGCGCGTCTGCGCCGGGGCGTGCGTCGCGGCGGCCGGGAGCAGCAGCAGCAGGCACGCTGCCGCGGTGGCGATGAGCGGTTTCACAGTTGCAGTCCTCCGAGAATCAGGGATTCGAGTCCGAGCCGTCGGCCGCCCGAGCCCGGCGCGCACGGTCCGGCCGCGCGCGCGGCGTCTGCTACAATGTGGCCGAAGGGGAAGAGTAACAGCCCGCAGACTGCGATGCACGCGAGACGATTGAGAGTTCGCCGCCTGGGGCGGATGGAGTACGGCGAGGCGTACCGCGTCCAGAAGGAGACGGAGCTGGCCGTGCGCGAGCGGCGCGAGCCCGACACGCTGCTCCTCGTCGAGCACCCCCACGTCCTCACGGTCGGCCGCCGCGCCACCCCCGAGCTTATCCTTGCGGGGCCAGACGTGCTCGCCGCGCGCGGCGTCTCGGTCTACGAGGCAAATCGCGGCGGCAAGATGACCTACCACGGTCTAGGCCAGGTCGTCGGCTACCCCGTCGTCAACCTGAGCCCCGACCGCGAGGACGTGCACAAGTACGTCCGCGACCTCGAAGAGGCGCTCGTCCGCGCGATGCTCGATTTCCGCATAGAGGCTTTCCCCGTCAAGGGGCTGACGGGCGTCCACACCGCGCGCGGCAAGGTCGCCGCCATCGGCGTCCACATCGCGCGCTGGGTCACGACCCACGGCTTCGCCTTGAACGTCAACACCGACCTCGACTACTTCAAGCTCATCGTCGCCTGCGAGGGCGAGCCCGTGACCTCGATGAAGGAACTGCTCGGGCGCGAACTCGCGCTCCGCGAGGTCGAAGACCGCCTCGTCGCGCGCTTCTGCGAGGTGTTTGAATCGACGCCCGAGGAGGCCGCCGGGCTTGGGGAGGGGGCGGGAGCATGACGGCCGAAGAACTCGTCGTCGTCGGCGCGGCCGTCGCCCTCATCCTCGCCCCTCGCCCTCTGGAGGGTCGTCTTGCAGATTCGGATAGTGAGGCTTTTCATCCGCCGCCTCTTCGGCGGTCGAAGGTGATTTCACGATGCTGACACCGGACTTCATACGCGAGGCCGAGGCGCGCATCCGGCCGCTCGTCCACCGCACGCCCGTCGTCACCTCGCGCACGTTCGACGAGGCCGCCGGGCGGCGCGTCTTCTTCAAGTGCGAGAACTTCCAGCGC
>DASVSK010000683.1:0-6549 GCA_036388135.1 Pyrinomonadaceae bacterium
CGGGCAGGAGTTGAGTAGAAGTGACGGGTGACGGGTGACGAGTAAGAGCTTGTCTTTACCCGTCACCCGTCACCCGACACTCTTGTTATCACTGCTTTAGAGGTGAGAAATGGCTGAGGCGAAGGCGGCGCGCGTGGCGGAGGCGGTGCGCGCGGCGGCGCGGCCGCTCGAAGGCGCGGCCGCCGATTACGACCCGCTGATGGAGATGGTCGGCGGCGCGCGGTTCGTGCTGCTGGGCGAGGCGTCGCACGGGACGCACGAGTTCTACGCCGAGCGCGCGGAGATTACGAAGCGGCTCATCACGGAGCGCGGGTTCACGGCGGTCGCGGTCGAGGCCGACTGGCCCGACGCTTACCGCGTCAACCGCTACGTCCGCGGCGAGTCGGAGGACGCGGACGCGCGCGAGGCGCTCGGCGGCTTCGGGCGCTTCCCGACGTGGATGTGGCGCAACACGGTCGTCGTCGAGTTCGTCGAGTGGCTACGCGCCCACAACGAGGCGCTGCCCGCGGGCGCGCCGCGGGTCGGCTTCTACGGGCTCGACCTCTACAGCCTCTACACGTCCATCGAGGCGGTGCTCGGCTACCTCGACAAGGTCGACCCGGAGGCCGCGCGCCGCGCGCGCCGACGCTACTCGTGCTTCGAGCACTTCGGCGAGGACGCGCAGTCTTACGCCTACGCGGCGGCCTACGGCGCGGCCGAGTCGTGCGAGCCGGGCGTCGTCGAGCAGTTGGTCGAGCTGCGCCGCCGCGCCCCGGAGCTGGCGAACCGCGACGGGCGCGTCGCGCGCGACGAGTTCTTCTACGCCGAGCAGAACGCGCGGCTCGTCAAGAACGCGGAGGAGTATTACCGCTCGATGTTCGGCGGGCGCGTCAACTCCTGGAACATGCGCGACAAGCACATGGCCGAGACTCTAGACGCGCTGTTCGCGCACCTGAGCGCCGAGGGCCAGGACGCGAGGGTCGCCGTGTGGGAGCACAACTCGCACCTCGGCGACGCGCGCGCGACCGAGATGGGCGAGGGCGGCGAGTGGAACGTCGGCCAGCTCGTGCGCGAGCGCTACGCGCGCGACTGCGTGCTCGTCGGGTTCACGACGCACCGCGGCACCGTCACCGCCTCGTCCGACTGGGGCGAGCCCGGCCGCCGCAAGCGCGTGCGCCCCGCGCTCGAAGGCAGCTACGAGGCGCTCTTCCACGAGGCGGGTCCCGGCCGCTTCATGCTCGACCTGCGCGAAGCGGGGCCGGCGCGCGACCTGCTGCGGCTGCCCCGGCTTGAGCGCGCCATCGGCGTCATCTACCGCCCGGAGACCGAGCGGCTGAGCCACTACTTCCACGCGCGGCTCGCCGAGCAGTTCGACGCCGTGCTCCACTTCGACGAGACGCGCGCGGTCGAACCGCTCGAACGCGCGCCGCACTGGGAGGCGGGCGACGAGCCGCCGGAGACCTACCCATCCGGGTTCTAGAAAGAATGGATGATTGATTCATCGGTTCAATTAAGAAATGACCCGATGACCCGATGAATCAATTTAAGAGCAAGGGGGAAACAGTCAATCATGCCGGACTTAAACATACGCATCCGCGCCGGGAGCGACGAGACGAAGACGCAGCAGATTTTCAACCAGATCGCGAGCGCCATCCTCGCGGGCAAGTTCACGCGCGGCGACACGATCACGTCCGAGCGCGCGCTCGCCGAGCAGCTCGGCGTCAGCCGCAACATCGTGCGCAACGCCTACCGACGCCTCGAAGAGCAGGGGCTCATTGAGACGTTCAGCACCTCGGGGCGGCGCGTGCGCGGCGCGAAGAGGAGCCGGACGGCGGGCGGGCAGGCCGGGGTCGCGAGCAGCGACAGGCGTGCGATGCAGGCGGCGGAGACTCCCCCGCGCGGTGACGCGGGCGGCAACCCGGCGTCGAAGAAGTCCGCCGGGCGCGGGCGCGGATGAAGCGGCTCGCGCCGCGGCGCGGGTGTAAGGGAGGAACAGATGGCGAAGCGGAAGGACATGGCGGGCAAGGACGACGAGAAGCAGGTGCGCGGCCGCCCCGGCCCCCCGAGCCAGGCACGTAGCGAGGAGAAGCGGCGGCCCGCGCGCGAGGGCGGCGGTGCCGCCAAGGGTTCCGTCCCCAGGGTCGGCAAGCACGACGCCTCGCGCGGCGACACCCCGGGCGACGGGCTGCACTGAAAGCAGTGGGAAGTAGCCAGTAGCCAGTAGACAGTAGTCAGTAGGCTCCGCCCTGCGGCGTTGACGCTGACACCCGGGCGGTTCGAAATGACGAAGGTTTTTCTACTGACTACTGTCTACTGACTACTGTCTACTGACTACTGTCTACTGACTACTGTCTACTTCCTACCGCTTTTCCCCGCCGCGAGGCGAAGAGGCGGTAGACGGTGACGGCGCTGCCGGCGAGGGCGGCGAGCGTGAGGCCGTAGACGACATAGTTGAAGGCGTCGGAGTTCATGAAGTCGAGGAAGCGGCGTCCGAAGTAGAGGATGAGCAGCGCCTCGGCGGCGAAGCGGAGCGCGCGGCCGACGAAGACCGAGACGAACATCCGCGCGCGGTCGCACTGGAGCGCCGAGGCCGTCATCATCGTGAAGCGGAAGGGGAAGGGCGGCGGCAGCGCCGAGGCCAGGAGGACGACCCAGCCCGTGTTCCGCTCCAGCTTCTTCTTTAACTTCCCGAACTGTTTCCGCCCGACCAGCCGCTCGACGCCGTCCGCGCCGAAGCGCCGCATCAGGAGGTCTAAGAGCGCCACGCCCGCCACCGTCCCCGCCGCGCCCGACAGCGCGTAGGCGACCCACATCCAGCCCGGCGACCCGCCGCCGCCGTGGATGAGCGCGAAGAGCAGCAGCTCGTTCGCCAGCGGCACGTAGAAGAAGGACGAGTCGAAGGCTTCGAGCAGGAACGGGCCGAAGACCCCGAGCCCCACGAAGAACCTGATGAGCGAGCGCGCCCACGAGGATGCCGCGAAGAGGAGTGTCAGCGTTGTCGGCGCGCGCGGGATGCTATCGGAACTCCTTCCGCCCTTCGCGGACTCTTCATGCGGTTCGCGTTACGAACGCTCGAACAGCTCGACGCCCCCCTCGGTGGCGACGACGGCGAGGTGGGCCATCCCGACGAAGAGGCCGGACTCGACGACGCCCGCGAGCGCCTTCAGCTCGCGCGCCGTCCGCGCCGGGTCGGGAATCTCGCCGCAGCGGCAGTCGAGGATGTAGTTGCCGTTGTCGGTCAGGTAGGCTTCGCCGCCCCCGCCGCGCCGGAGCACGGCCTCGGCCTTCGTCACCGCGGCGACCCGCCGCGCCGTCAGCTCCCACGCGAACGGCACGACCTCGACGGGGAGGGGGAAGCGGCCGAGCACGTCCACGCGCTTCGACGCGTCGGCGATGACGACGAAGCGGCGTGCGGCCCCCGCCACCAGCTTCTCGCGCAGCAGCGCGCCCCCCCCGCCCTTGATGAGCGCGAGGCCGGGCCCTATCTCGTCCGCGCCGTCGATGGCGAGGTCGAGTTCCGTCACCTCGCCGAGCGAGGCGAGCGGGATGCCCAGGTTCCGCGCCTGCTCCTCCGTCCGCCAGGAGGTCGGGACGCCGCGCACGCGCAGGCCCTCGCCGCGCACGCGCTCGCCCAGCCGCTCGACCATCCAGAAGGCGGTCGAGCCCGTCCCCAGCCCCACGCTCATCCCGTCCTCGACGAACTCGGCCGCCTTAAACCCCGCGCGCTGCTTCGCGTCCATCCTGTCTGCCGCCCTCCTTTTGACGCCGCCTGAGTTAGAGGTATTAAACCACAGAGACACGGGGACGCGGCCAAAGCCGTCGGCCCGCCTTCTCCCATCACCCAACACTCTTCACGCTTTAAACCACGACCGACCTGACCACGCCCTTCTCCGTCCAGCCGCGGGCCTCGACGCGCGCGGCTGGAGAAAACGCGCTATTATGTGTTTCTCTCCCGAACCTCGCAACAGATTTGTTTGCTCGCGGACACAGAAGTCCAAAGGCGCGGCGGTTAAGATGGACGGCTGATGACGACCGAGGTGTACCAGCCCACGCAAGGGGCGCGCGAGCAGTTCGACGGGCGCATAGACACGGCCGAATACCCGCCCGTGCGCCGCGTCGTCGAGAAGGCTTACGCGCGCGCGACGGGCGCGCCGCTCATCCGCGGCAACGGCGTGCGGCTGCTCGTCGACGCCAAAGAGAACTACCCCGCGTGGCTCGAAGCCATCGCCGCCGCGCGCCGCACCATCCACTTCGAGAGCTTCATCATCCACGAGGACGAGGTCGGCCGCGAGTTCGCCGAGGCGCTCTGCGCGAAGGCGCGCGAGGGCGTCCGCGTGCGCGTCATCTACGACTGGCTGGGCGCGGTCGGCAAGACCTCGCGCCGCTTCTGGCGCAACCTGCGCGACGCGGGCGTGGAGGTGCGCGGCTTCAACCCGCCGCGCTACGACGAGCCCTTCGGCTGGCTCAACCGCGACCACCGCAAGATGATCTCGGTGGACGGCCGCGTCGGCTTCGTGATGGGGCTGTGCGTCGGGCGCGACTGGGTCGGGCGGCCCGACAAGGGCGTCGAGCCGTGGCGCGACACGGGCGTCGAGATCATCGGCCCGGCGGTGGCCGACATGGACGCGGCCTTCGCGCGCGTGTGGGCGACGGCGTGCGGCGAGCGGATTCCGCGGGAGGACTTGCCCGACCGCGAGGCCGTCGGGCAGGGCGGCGACGTGGCCGTGCGCGTCATCGCCACCGAGCCCAACACGGTCGGGCTCTACCGGCTCGAACAGCTCGTCGCGGCGGGCGCGCGCAAGTACCTCTGGCTGACCGACGCCTACTTCATCGGGACGAACATGTACGTGCAGGGGCTGCGCGCGGCGGCGCAGGACGGCGTGGACGTGCGCCTGCTCGTCCCGAGCGCCAGCGACATCCCCATCGTCAGCGCGCTCTCGCGCGCCAACTACCGCGCGCTGCTCGAAGCCGGCGTGCGCGTCTTCGAGTGGAACGGGCCGATGATCCACGCCAAGACGTCCGTCGTCGACGGCCAGTGGGCGCGCGTCGGCTCGACGAACCTGAACGTCGCGAGCTGGATGGGGAACTGGGAGCTGGACGTGACGGTCGAGGACGAGGGCTTCGCGCGGAAGATGGAGGAGATGTACTGCCGCGACCTCGAACACTCGACCGAGGTCGTGCTGAGCGGGCGGCGGAAGGTGCGTCCCGTGGGCGGCGAGGCGCGCGGGGAGCGGCGGCGGCAGCGTTCGAGCCGGAAGGGGAGCGCCACGCGCGCGGCCGCGGGCGTCATCGGCGTCGGCAGCGCCGTCGGCGCGGCCATCACCAACCGGCGCGTGCTCGGGCCGGCCGAGGCGCGCCTGATGGTGATGTCGGCGGCGCTGCTGCTCGTGCTCTCGATGGTCGCGGTCAAGTGGCCGCGCGGCGTCACCTACCCGCTCGCCTTCATCGGCACCTGGGTCGCGCTCGCCCTCTTCGTGCGCGCGTACAAGCTGCACAGGGGTGCCGGAGCCGCCGAGGAGAGGGAGCGCGGCGACCACCAGCCCCCGCCGCCCGCGCCCGCGCGCGAGGGGCGCTGAGTCGGAAGGGACGAAGGACGAAGGACGAAGGGTGAACGGGGGATGAAGGATGAGGTGACGGCCGACGGCAGTCACTTCGTCCTTCGTCAGTCGTCCTTACTAAACTGAGGAGAGCTTAAAGAGATGAGACTAGGTGGCGCGCGCGAGAGCGGGAACGTCGAAGACCGGCGCGGGATGGGCTTGGGCCGCGGCGGCATGGCCGTCGGCGGCGGGTGCGGGACTCTGATCGTGGTCATCCTCGCACTCATCTTCGGCGTCGACCCGAGCCAGTTTTTGAGCGGCGGCGGCGGCGGGCCGGCCGAGGGCCCGGCCCCGGCCTCGCGCCCGGCCGGCGCGCCGGGTCAGCCGCAGCAGAACGACGAGGACGCGCGCTTCATCAGGCGCGTGCTCGGCACGACCGAGGACGCGTGGGCCGACATCTTCCGGCGCAACGGGAGCCAGTACCGCGCGCCGACGCTCGTGCTCTTCACGCAGCAGGTGCAGTCGGCCTGCGGCGTGGCGGGCGCGTCGGTCGGGCCCTTCTACTGCCCGGGCGACGAGAAGGTCTACATCGACCTCCAGTTCTACGACGAGTTGCAGTCGCGCTTCCGCGCGCCGGGCGACTTCGCGCAGGCTTACGTCATCGCGCACGAGGTCGGCCACCACGTCCAGCAGCTCCTCGGCACCTCGGAGAAGGTGACGAACATGCAGCGGCGCGCCGGGCAGTCGCAGGCCAACCAGCTCTCGGTCAGGCTTGAGCTACAGGCCGACTGCTACGCGGGCGTGTGGGGCTTCTACGCGAAGCAGCGCAACATCCTCGACCCCGGCGACCTCGAAGAGGCGCTCGGCGCGGCCTCGGCCATCGGCGACGACCGGCTCCAGCGCGAGTCGCAGGGGCGCGTCGTCCCCGACTCCTTCACGCACGGCTCGTCCGAGCAGCGCATGCGCTGGTTCCGGCAGGGCTTCGACGGCGGCGACATCCGCCGCTGCGACACCTTCAGCGCGCGCAGCCTCT
>DASVSK010000684.1:0-3030 GCA_036388135.1 Pyrinomonadaceae bacterium
CGGGCGCGAGGCTCTCCTGCGCGGGCGCGGTGCCGCGGACGAAGAGCTCCGTGCGCCTCTCGGTCGAGTCCGCGGCGGCGAGCAGCCCCGTGCGCGGGTCGATTTCGACCTGCTCGATGTCGGCGGGCTCCTGCCAGTCGCCGCCCCACTCGGGGTGCGCGGCGAGCGCGGCCGTCATGAAGTCCGTCCAGATGGGGAGCGCCGAATCCCCGCCCGTCATCCCGAGGTCGGAGCCGTCGTCGAAGCCGACGTAGACGACGCAGACGAGGTTGGGCGTGAAGCCGGCGAACCAGCCGTCGCGGCTGGTGCCGGTCTTGCCCGCGACGTTGGCGCGCAGCCCCCGCGCTCTCACCTTCGCCGCCGTCCCGCGGTTCACCACGTCCTTCATGATGGAGTCCATGATGTAGGCGACCTGCGGGCGCATGACGTCGTTCTTCTGGCCCTGCGGCGCGGCGATGGTCGTGCCCGCGCCTGTCGTCACGCGGCTGATGGCGACCGGCGTGACGCGCGTCCCCAGTTGCGCGAAGGCCGTGTAGGCCGAGGCCACCTGGAGCGGCGTCGCCTCGTTCGCGCCCAGCGCGTGCGCGAGGTAGTTCTGCTTCGGCCTCGGCAGGCCCGCCTTGGCCGCGAGGTTCATCACGCGGCCCATGGTCATCTCGTCGGCTATCTTGACGGTGACGACGTTGAGGCTGCGCGTCAGCGCGTCGCGCAGCGTGACGTCGGCGTTCGAGAACGTGTCGCCGAAGTTGCCCGGCGAGTACTGCTGGCCGCCGACGGAGAAGGTCGTCGGCTCGTCCTTGTACGTGGTCGCGGCGGTGATGAGCCGGGGCACGGGGTCGTAGGCGGTGTTGAGCGCCGCCGCGTAGACGAAGGGCTTGAAGACCGAGCCGGGCTGGCGCATCGCGTCGGTCGCGCGGTTGAGCTGGCTCTTCTCGTAGTCGCGCCCGCCGACCATCGCCACGATCTCGCCCGTGTCGGCCTTCATCGCCACGAGCGCGGCCTGGAGCGTGCCGGCCGGGAAGCGCTTCGCCTGAACCTTGTCGAGCGCGGCGAGCTGCTTGACGAGCGCCGCGTAGGCCGCGCGCTGCAAGTCCATGTCGACGGTCGTGTAGATGCGCAGGCGCTCGGCCGCCGAGGTGTCGGCGATGATGTCGGCGAGCTGCCCCTGCGCGTAGTCGACGAAGTAGGGGGCCTCCGAGGCGTCCATCCTCCCCTTCGCGGGCGCGAGCCTGACCTCGGTCGCCATCGCGCGCGCGCCCTCGACCTCGGAGACGGCCCCAGCCTCGACCATCTGCTTCAGGACCTGGTTGCGCCGCTCGAAGGCGACCTCCGGGTGCCGGTAGGGGTTGTAGCGGTTCGGGCTGCGGATCATCGCGGCCAGCAGCGCCGCCTCGGGCAGGGCGAGCGACGTCACGTCCTTGTTGAAGTAAGCCTCGCTCGCCTCGCCCACGCCCTTGATGGAGAAGCCCGCGCGCTGGCCCAGATAAATCTCGTTGCAGTAGAGCGCGAAGATGTCCTTCTTCTCAAGGCGCGTCTCGAGGATGACGGACATGTACGCCTCGGAGACCTTGCGCTTGAGCGAGCCCTCGGGCGAGAGGAAGAGGTTCTTGACGAGCTGCTGCGTGATGCTCGAGCCGCCCTGACGCGAGAGGAACGAGTTGGGGTCGGCCTCGTAGCGGCGGACGGCGGCGCGCAGGATGCCGCGCAGGTTGACGCCGTAGTGGTTGAAGAAGTCGCGGTCTTCGGTGACGACGATGGCCTTGACGAGCGCCTCGGGCAGGTCGTTGAAGCCGATGACGCGCCGCCGCTCGCGCTGCGGCCCGGCGACCGCGCTGATCAGCTCGGGCTCGAGCCACGCGCTCTGGAGCTTCGCGCCGCCCGCGTCGAGGTCGGAGAGCGCGGCGACCGACTTCCCGCCCTTCGCGAACTGCACGCGCAGGTGCGGGAACTGCGGCCGGCCGTCGATGAGCGAGTCCTTGCTCGGCTCGATCTCAAGCCCCGCGCCGTCGAGGTGGTAACGGCCGCGCGCGGTGTCGGCCTGCCGCGCCTTCTCGACGTAGCCGGCGCGCTTCAGCCGCGTGATGAGGTCTTCGGCCGAGAGGTTGTCGCCCGCGCGGAGCTGCTTCGGCGCGGAGTAGAGCCCGGCGCTGCGCGTGAAGACCTCGCCGCGGAGCAGTCGGTCGATGCGCTCGGAGAAGACCGTGTAGTAGTAGCCGAGCGCGCCCGCCGTCAGGACGAAGAGGGCGACGGCCGGGACGACGGTCGCGGGGCGGATGAGGCGGCGACGCCAGCGCCGCCAGAACCCCTCGGGCGGCTCCTCGAACCTGACGACGCGCGCCCCACGCACGCGCGTATGCGCGGCGGGCGGTACGATATCTTTCGGCGGATGACGCAGAGCCATCGTTGTTGAATAGTAAATGGTAAACCGCGAATAGTAAATTACGTTCCGACTGACGCGCGGCGGCGCGGCGGCGTTAGCGCGGCCTGCGACGCCGCGCCGCCCGCGCCCGGCGGCGCAGGGGTTTGACACCTCCCGCCCCTTTAGCTAACGTGGCGCGTCGGCCGGGAACTAGTTCAAAATTACAGGTTCGAGGTTCAAAGTTGAAGTCCGCGTCACCCCGCCGACTTCGGGCCCGCAACTTCGGACTACGATATGATGCCGCCGCGGAGTCGCACGGTTCGATGCCGCCCCCGCAGAACTGACGCAGGCGGGGCGGAGCGGCAAGGTGAAGGGCGAAGGGGGAAGGTTTAGAACTTTCCCCTTCGCCCTTCGCTTTGCCGCCGTGCTCGCGGTATTAACTTTGCTGCACTAAACTAGAGCCGTGACCCGTGACCTTCGGCCGGAGAGGATTGAGCGCGTCGTGGTGCGCGGCGCGAACTGGGTGGGCGACGCGGTGATGACCGTGCCCGCGCTGCGCGAGCTGCGCCGCCTGCTGCCGGGCGCGCGCGTCACGCTCGCCACCCGCCCCTGGGCCGAAGGGATTTTCGAGGGCGCTGACTTCGTCGACGACTTCCTCGTCACGCGCGAGG
>DASVSK010000685.1:0-4346 GCA_036388135.1 Pyrinomonadaceae bacterium
GGGCAGTACTTACTCTTAAAAGTTAGAATCCAGCATCCTAGCATTTGCTAGGCAGTAAGTTTCGGTATTGATATATAAGAAATCCAACAAATTCAATAACTTACATTACTAAGTGAATTTAAGAGCGTGACGCGGAATTGACTTCCATTACACCAGTGACGTACGACAATTTCAGCCGCGACTACAAGGTTAGCAAATCTGTGTAGAAGTGGCGTGCGTGGGCGAGCGTCGGGTCTTCGCCAGGTGCCACCGGCATGATCCATCGGCGTACCCGGGGCGGGCTGCGCGGCGGCGCGGTTAAATTGACAACTTCCTGGCCTACCACCACTCCGCCAACGTGAGAACTTGTGCAAACTCAGCGTGGTCTGATCGACCGCCGGCATCATCTCGGAGAGGTCGTCGTTCGTCACCCCTCCCCGGTCCCGCCCTCGACGTGCGCCGGCGAAATCATTTGTAATCCCCCGATGAAGAGGCGGCTCGCATCCACCGGCTCAGCTTCCGGCAGCTCGTCCGCCAGCTTGACGTCTCCGTACCGGGGTACCTCCCCCACGTCGCGTGCGAGGTCCAAGATCGGTAGGTAATGGGTCGACTAAATTTCATACCGAACGGCACGTTTCACGCCCGGGAATTTCATGCGAAGTGGAGTCGACACGCGAGAGCCGTTCACGCATAAATCGCGCCGACCCGCCGGGGTCCCTCCGGTGGGCGACCCGGAATGGAGGCCGCGGACAGAGTCGAGCGAAGAAGATAAGTTATTCAGCAGATGTGGGATGAGGTCGGGAAGGGGAGCGGGTAAGTGTTCGGGCACGGCGCCGACTACTTCCGCCGAGGCCGGCACGTCATGGTATCAGTGCGGCGTCCGATCGCTCTTAACTTAGCATCGCTCCGGCCTTGGCGACGGAGCCGTTATTTAGGTTGACCATGAAACATCAATCTTCACTTTATCGACCATAAAATGGAAATAAGATGACTGTTTTGACTTAGTGATTCCACTACGGGGACAAAAGAGGAGTCTTCGAGGTCGAATCTTTAATGCGTCTTGGGGCGGGAGTTGATCCGTGGCCGCCCGTCGCCGGAGGCGGCCGCTCAAGCATCTTGCCGGGGTGGGCACAGTCAATCCCACCTCATGACTTGTTTATGAGACGGAGGCCAAACCTTGGGGGCCGCCTCTTCCTTTCCTGCCACTCTTAGAATTTATCGTACTAGAGCACGGGCTTCTCCAGCGCCGTGTGCATCAACTCCAGCAACGCCGGTGACCGACATGATTACGATGATGATGCCCGCCGCCACACCCGCCACAAGGTGGCACCAGAAGATGACCTTTCGTAATTGCTTCAACTCCCAACCCCCTGCAAGCCATCCACGGCGGTGATCTCAGATGGCCACGCCGACCGACTACTAAAATCAACACCAAATCTTTGATTAAAACAAGTGTTTGAAAGTATACTCTGCCAGAGATGACGGCCGCAAATTCACACTCCCACGAACCGAACGCCCGCGTCCTGACGCCGCTGCTGGCGGCGCTGACGGCGCTGACGGCGCTCTCCATCGACATGAGCCTCCCGGCCCTTCCGCAGTTGCAGCAGGCGTTCGGCGCCGGCGTCTCGTCTGCGCAGTTGACGCTCAGCGTCTTCCTCCTCGGCTTCGCGCTGGGACAGGTCGTGTGCGGCCCCGCCTCCGACCGCCGCGGCCGACGGCCCGTCCTGCTCGCCGGGCTCGGGCTCTTCGCGCTCGCGGGCCTCGCCTGCGCGGCTAGCGCTTCATTCCCGATGCTGGTGGCCTGCCGCTTCCTTCAGGGCGTGGGGGCGAGTGTCGGTCCTGTCGTCGCGCGGGCCGTCGTGCGCGACTACTACGACGCGCGCCGCGGGGCGGCCGTGCTCTCGCAGATGACACAGGTGATGATCATCGCCCCGCTCGTGGCCCCAACTCTTGGAGGTTACCTGCTCATCCACCTCGGATGGCCCGCCATCTTCCTGACGCTCGGCGGCGGCGGCGTGCTACTGCTGCTCGCGTGCTGGCGTTATATGCCGGAGACGGCACGTGAAGGGGTTGAGACGGCGGGCGGCAGTCGGGTCGGCACCCTGGCGGGTCTGCGAGCACTCGCGGCGCACGGGGCCAGCGCCCGGCACGTGCTGACGGTCTGCTTCGTCTACGCCGGAATGTTCGCCTACATCGGGGGCTCACCTTTCGTCCTGATGGACGTCTTCGGAGTGGCCGAGGAGAACTTCGGTTACTATTTCGCCGTGACGGCCGCCGGGCTCTTCGTGTCCGCGACGCTCAACCGTTGGTTGCTGAAGCGCCGCGCGTCCCCCCTCTTTATCCTGAGCCGCGGCGTGCTCGTCGTCTTCGCGGCGGGGCTGTGCATGCTGCTTGCCGTATGGTTCGGCGTCGGGGGGCTGGCCGGGGTCATGCTGCCGATGACGGTCTACATGTTCGGGCAGGGGCTGGTGATGCCGAACGCGACGGCGGCCGCGATGGCCCCGCACGGGCGGTCGGCGGGTGTCGTCTCCTCCGTCATGGGTTTCTTACAGACGGGCGGTGCCGCGCTCTCCGGCTACCTCGTCGGGGTGTTCTACGACCACACGCCGCGCTCGCTGGCCGTCGCGGTGGCCGCGTTCGGGTGCCTCACCCTGCTCGCCTCCGCGCCCACGGTCTTACGCGGCGCGCATGCGGGTGAGGCGGGTGCAGACTCCGCCCACGCCCATGAGGTTTAGAAGAGTTGCGGGCGGGTTACGATAATGGCTCTTGATGTCCCAACGCTTGCGGTAGGATGTTTTACTGAAGCTGGAAGGAGGAGATGGTGGCGATGGGCAGGCGAGATGTGAAGCGAGGCGCGGAGGGTGACGCCGAGAGCGAGGCCCTGCCCGTCGACGTCAGGGAGAGCATCCTCGACGTGGCCGAGCGCCAGTTCGCGGGGAACGGCGTCTCCGGTACCACCGTCCGCGCCATCACGGCGGAGGCCGGGGTGAACGTCGCCGCCGTCAACTACTACTTCCGCTCCAAGGAGGAGCTTTACCGGGAGGTGGTAGGCCGTCGGCTCGGGCCGCTCAACGAGGAGCGCGCCCGGCTGCTCGCCGACTGCCTGAGGCGGGCGGGGGGGAAGCGGCCCGCCGCGAAGGAGGTGCTTCGCGCCCTCGCCGAGCCGAGCCTCCGGCTGTGCTACGAGCACCCACACTTCGCGCGGCTCTTGAGCCGCCTGCGCTACGACCTCGACGACTCCCTGTGGCCTGCTTACCGCTCCTGGCAGGCGGAGCTGACCGAAGGATTTCGCCAGGCGCTCGCGGCCGCGCTGCCGAACCTGTCGGAGGCTGAGCTGCGGATGCGACTGCACTACGTGCTCGGCACGATCCAGCAAGTTTGGGCGCACTGCCCCCGCCCCGAAGGGGAGACGCCGGAGGGGCTGCTCGCCAGCTTCATGGCATTCTACGCCGCAGGCTTGAACGCGCCCGCGCCCGTTAAGGTCGGTTCAAAAGAAACGTCGCGGACGAAGTCTTAGGAGTTGTCAACGAGCCCACGTTTAGGGCAGCAGACGAGGTAGCGTTCCAAAAAAATGTTCACACCGACACGGAGGTGGGAATTTGACTTCAAGGGGGCGAACGTCATGCTCAACGGCTTAAGCGCCGCCAGACTTAATGCGCCCGGCCCGGTCTCCATTCTGGCATCGCTGCTGCTGTGCTTATGCCTGCCGACGGCCGCCTTCGCCAACGCGGCTGCGCCTTCGCAGGGCGGCCACGCGGGCGCAGAGCCGACGGGACTGGAAGAAGTCTTCATCCTCCGCGAGTCCCTGAATATCGACCTGCGCCGGCTGGAAGCCGACTCGCACGAAGAGCAGTTGATTCTGGTCGAGGCCGTTTACGAGCTGGAAAATAGGGGCGTGGAGAGGCGGCTCGACCTGGTCTTCGCCTTCGGCTCGGCCTTCAAAGATTTCCGGGTCTGGCTCGACGACCAGCCCGTCGGCAGTCAGCCCGTCCGACTAGAAGAGCAGCCCCGGAGCTGGGACGCGCCCGACACGACGCCCTGGCTGGACGGGCGAAGGCTCGACTACGCCGGGGGCTCTACCTCTTATTACAACGCCCGCGACTCGCAGTCCTTCAACCCCGTCGTGCCCCCCGGGAGGCACCGCCTGCGCGCCAGTTACTCGGTCACGCCGACACGGTACGCGGGCAGCCCGGTCAGGTACTGGCAGTTCGCGTACGTTCTCGCGCCGGCACGGGAGTGGGCGGGCTTCGGCGGGCTGGACGTGACGGTGTCTGCGCCGCGAGGCTGGACGGTGGTGACAGAGCCGGAACTGGCGACCGAGGGCGGGGGACTGAAGGGGCATTTCGACCAGCTCCCGGCGGGCGCGC
>DASVSK010000686.1:0-1803 GCA_036388135.1 Pyrinomonadaceae bacterium
GAGTGCGGGGCGGCGCTTTCCGCCGCAGTCCCCGCCGCACGCCGGCACGTGACCGAAGAGGCCGCCGCCGTGGGGCCCGAGCCGCTCACGGCCGACTCCGGGGCCGTGAGGCTCGCGCCGGTCGAGATTCGCCCCGCGGCGCAGCCGCACGCGTTCGCCGCCACGGGGGCGTCGGCCGCGGGTCGCGCGCGCGGCCACGAAGAGCACGCGCCCCGCCGCGAATCGTCGGCCGCGCCGCACGCGAAGCTGGTCATCCACCGCGGGCGCTCGGTCGGCAAGGAGTTCCCGATGTGCGAGGACGAGTCGCACATCGGCCGCTGGGACGCCGACGGCGGCATCTTCCCCGACGTCGACCTCGACTCCGACGACCCGGAGGCGAAGGTCTCGCGCCGCCACGCGCGCATCACGCGGCGCGGCGGGGTCTACTACATCGAAGACCTCGGCTCGACCAACGGCACGTTCGTCAACCGCGGGAGGCGTCTGCTGCCGGGCGACCGCCAGCCGCTGCGCGACGGCGACGAGGTCATCGTCGGGAAGACGTTCCTGAAATTTCACGTGCTCAACGGCTAGGCGTCGGCCCGCGGGCCGACGCCTCCGGGCCCGCGCCGCCGCGCATGGCGGCGGCCGCGGTCGCACCCGTCGGCTCCGTTCGGTGAACTGAAGAAGTGATGTCGTCTTGTTTCGATTGCGGCTCGCCTGTGTCCGCGGAAGACCGCTTCTGCGGCAACTGCGGCCTTGCGCTCCAGCCAGCCCCGCGCCCCGGCGCGGCGGCGGGAGGCACGGGTGCGCCTTCGTCGGCCCTGGCCGCTGACGCGGCCTCCGACCCCGCGGAGCCGGGAGCCACCACGGGCCCGACCGACGTCCGCCCGCCCGCGACGCCCGCGACGCCTGCGCCGGCCGCGCCGGAGGAGCCCGCCGACGACCTACAGCCGACGCTCATCGAGGCTTCGCACGGCGGTCAGGCCGCCGCGCCCGCGCGCGCGCCCGAGTCGGCCGACCCCGCGGCGTCGCCGCGCGAATCCGCCGGGCCCTCCGCCGACGTCACCTCGCTCCCGCCGCCCGACGACACCGAGGTGACGGCCGACACTTCGGACGAACAGCCGACGGGAACCGTGACGACCCCGCCCGCGGCCTCCGGCGAGACGACTTCGGCGGTCGGGCCAGCGCCCGAGCCGGAGACCGCAACGCCGGCCGCGCCGCAGCCCTCCACCGCCGCCCCGGCCGCGGAGGAAGACCGACGCCGGACGGGCGACCTGCCCTCAAGGCAGATGGCCTACACGGGGCGCACCGGCGGCTCGCGCCGCGCGGCGAGCCAGCTCGACCCGGGCACCGTGCTCCACAGCCGCTACGAGATCGTTAAGCGCATCGGCGGCGGCGGCATGGGCGCGGTCTACTACGCGAAGGATCGCAACCTCGGCGACGCCCCGCGCGCCGTCAAGGAGATGATCCAGACGCACCTCGACGAGTCGCAGCAGGAGAAGGCCGTGGCCGACTTCCGCCGCGAGTCGATGCTGCTCGCGTCGCTCGAACACGCCTCGATCCCGACCATCTACGACTACTTCTACGACGACACGGCCTCGCGCTTCTACCTCGTCATGAAGTACATCTCGGGCGGCGACTGCCTGGCGCGGCTGCGCCACGCGCCCGGCGGGCGGCTCGACGAGCTGACCGTGGCCGACTGGGGCATGCAGGCGGCCGACGTGCTCGAATACCTGCACAACCAGCGCCCGCCCATCATCTACCGCGACCTGAAGCCGGCCAACCTGATGATCGACGGCAACAACGGCCGCGTGATGCTCATCG
>DASVSK010000687.1:0-2045 GCA_036388135.1 Pyrinomonadaceae bacterium
CGCGAGCCCCACGCCGCCCGGCAGAATGCGCTCGACCCGCACGTCGAGCACCGCCCCCGGGCGCAGACGCCCGCCCCGCTCGGGGGCCTCGCGCCTCGGTGTTTGTCTCCGATTCTTCATCTTCAAGTAGTCAGTAGTCAGTAGTCAGTAGTCAGTAGAAAAACCGCGGGCAATGAATCGTCCGGGTGCCGGCGTCAGCGGCCGCGCCGCGGAGCGCTACTGACTACTGTCTACTGTCTACTGTCTACTGTCTACTCCCTACTTCCTCCCGTCTTCCTCAGTACGGGTACTGTTGCTGCTGGCCGTGCGGGGACGGCTGTGTGCCCCACTGCGGCTGGGGCGGGTCGGAGTAGCCGCCGTCCATGTTTTCGAGTTCCAGCTCGATGCCGCCGACGAAGCCCGACGCGACGTTGTAGATGACGCCGCCGAGCGCGCCCGCGATGAAGCCGATGACGCCGTAGAAGATGGGGATGGCGACCATCATCACGAGCCCGATGACGAGGCTGCTCGCGCCCGCCGCGCCCGATTGACGCCCGCCGCCGGCCATCATCGCGCCGCCGACGACCATGAAGATGAGGCCGTAAATGACGCCGATGATGACGCCGAAGGCGGCCAACGTCACGGAGTAGATTTTGGCGAGGGAAAAGACGCCCACGCGCTTGATCTGAACTTTCGCCATCTGCAATTCTCCTTCGCCCCTCGGGGGAGTTCGGTTTAGAGGTAGAACAGACTGAGGCGCGGGACGCCGGCCGACTCGCGCAGGGATTTCGCCAGAAGGTTGTCGAGCGTCTGCTCGTAGGTCGCGCGCTCCATGCGCGTGCGGTAGGGGCGCAACTGCTCGGCGGCCGCGGCGCGCGCCTCTTCGAGCCTTTCGGCGGGGAGCGACGCGCGCAGCGCGCGGTCGACGAGCCCCTCCAGGTCGGCGAGCGAGCCTTCGAGCAGCTCGGCGTCGGGGCGCGCGGCGCGCTCGAAGTCCGCGGCCAGCTCGCCGAGCCGCACGCCCGCGCGCGCGAGCGCCTCGCAGACGGCGTCCTCCGCCCCGCCCGCCCTCCTCTTCTCCAGCGCGCGCGCCAGCTCGGCGCGGCAGTCGGCGAGGTGCGCCGCGATGACGGCGCGCGGGAAAGGGAGGCCGCGCGCGTCGTCCGCCGCCGGGGCGACGCCGACGCCGGCCGCGTCTCCTTCGGCCGGGGGCGCGCCGGCCGCGCCGGACGCGTCGGGGTGCGCGCCCGTCTGCGATTCGAGCCACTCGGCGAACTGCGCCTCGACCTCCTCCTGGCAGTAGAAGAGCGTCTTGACGCTGCGGTTACGCGGGCGCGACTCGTAGGAGTCGAAAGACTTCTCGATGCCGCGCAGGACGACGTGGAGCGGGATGCCCATCGCCTTCCAGCTCTCCATCAAAGACCAGTCGAGCGGGCTGACGAGAAGGTGTTTGCCGCGCCGACGGATGAAGGCTTCTTCGATCTCGGTGAAGTAGTTGAAATAGTTCAAGGGCGCGCGCCCCGCGTCTGCGGCGGCGGAGCGCGCCGCCTCGGCTCTGTCCATCACTTGTCGGCGACCGGAAATTTCTTCAGAAGGATTCGTGCGGATGCAAGACCTCGACCGTGCGCTGCAAGCATTGAACAGCCCGCGGGGAATAGTCAAGGGGAATCTAGTAGGCAGTAGGCAGTAGGCAGTAGGCAGTAGGCAGTAGAAAAACCTTTACCGGGTGGCCGGGGTGTCGGCGTCAACGCCAACAGAGCGGAGCCTACCGACTACTGACTACTGTCTACTGCTCCCCGCGATTCCGCTCGTAGACGAGGCGGAGGCCGTCGAGCGTGAGCGTGAGGTCGACTTCGTCGATGAACTCGGAGGCGGTGGCGATGAGCGGGGCCAGGCCGCCCGTGGCGACGACGCGCGGACGCCGCCCCAGCTCCTCTATCATCCGCCGCAGGATGCCGTCGACCAGCCCGGCGTAGCCGTAGTAGAGCCCGGACTGGATGGCCGCGACGGTCGACGCGCCGATGACGGTGTGCGGGCGCTCGATGCCGACGCGCGGCAGTCGCGCG
>DASVSK010000688.1:0-2038 GCA_036388135.1 Pyrinomonadaceae bacterium
GGACGGCCGTGCCCGCGGGCGCGGTGACGCGCACGATGACGTTGGCCGACGCGCCGTAGGCCACGGCGAGCGTCGTGCTCCCGCCGCCCGAGAGCGTGGTGAACGACGTGCCGCCGTTCGTGCTCAACTGGACGGTGAAGCCCGCGGGCACCGTGGGCGCGGTGAACGTGATGGTGTCGTCGGCGTTGCCCGTGTTCTGCACCGTGTTGGTGAAGTCGACGGTCGCGGCCGCGGTGAGCGTGTCGAGGTGCGAGAGCGTGGCGACGGCCGCGGGGGCCACCGACCGGTTGGTGTAGTCGTCGTTGTTGTCGGTGGGGCCGACCGCCGCGGGCGCGCCCGAGGGCCCGAAGAGGACGGAGCCGACCTGCGTCAGCGTCGTCGGGAGCTGGAAGCCCTGCGTGGCGCTCAGCGCGTCGACGCCGAAGCGCGGCTCGTTGAAGTCGGCGTTGCCGTCGCCCTTGTTGACGACCGCGTCGCCCGACTGGTCGGTCAGCCCTGCGCTGACCGAGTTGCGGCCGAACGCGTCGCCGATCTCGTAGAGCGGCGCGGTGGCGTTCGCGCCCGCGTTGACCGTCACGACGAGCTGCATGCCCGTCACCGAAGCGCCGACGGCGAGGGGGCTGCCGCCGTTGACGAGGAAGGCCACGCGCACGACGCTGCCCGGCGCGGGCGCGGTCGTCGTCCAGGTGGCGGCCGTCACGGGGTCGGTCGTGAGCGCCGACGTCGAGTAGAGGACGGTCGTCCCGGCCGGGGCCGAGACCGACGCGAAGGTGGTGCGCGCCGGGACGGGCGCGACGACGAAGACGCCCGTGTTCGAGCCCGCGGGCGCGTTCGTCAGCGTGCGCGTGCCGACGGCGCGCGCGCCCGGGTTGTCGAGCGTCCACGCGTAGGTGACGTTCGAGCCGAGCGCGACGGGGCCGGCCGGGGCCGAGAGGGCCAGCCGGAGCTGCGCGTCGTTCTCGACCGTGGTCGTGATGCTGCCGACGGCCTCCGACTCGCTGCCCGTCAGCGTGACGCCCGCGGGCACCGACGTGCGGACTTCGGCGGCCGAGCCGTTCGAGGCGACGTTGTCGCCCGAGGCGTCGCCGAGCGTGACGCCGACGGTCGAGCCCGCGGCGGCGGCCGCGCCCACGCTCACGCGGACGACGACGGTGAAGGAGGCGTTGCGCGCCAGGTAGGGCGAGGCCGGGTAGACGACCGCCGAGCCGTTGCCGAGGATGTCGGTGTCGCCGCCGTCGAGGCCGTTGCCGTTGACGTCGATGACGGCCTGCGTGACGGTGGCCGAGCCGCTCGTGACGATGCCCGCGCCGAGCGCGGGGAAGCGCACCTGCGTCGGGAAGTTGCCCGAGTTGGTGACGGTGAAGGTGAAGTCCACGCCCGTCTGGCCGGCGACGACCGTCGGGACGCTGCCGCCGTCGGGCGTGATGGTCAGGCCGGCGACGTTGGCGACCGTGACCGTCACGGTGTTCGAGTTGACCGTGTAGCTGTTGGTGCCGTCGGAGTAGGTGGCCGACGCCTGGTTCTGTATCTGCGTGCCGCCGCTGGTGGCCTGGCCCAGCGCGGGCGCGGCCGAGAGGCACAGCGCGGCGAGGGCCAGCAGCGCGGCGGGCAGCGCGCGCAATCTTGTGGGGGGTGTCTTTCTCGTTTTCATCTTCGTTGTTCCTTCCGGTGGTCGGTGGGGGTTTTGGCGGCGACGCCACTCAGGCGGGTGGCCGGGGGGCGTGAGCCCCGTCCGGCGTCTCGGCGGGCCGCGCGGGTTCCCTTGCTTACTTGACGCGCACCTTGTATGAGGCCGAGAGCTTGCCGCCCGCGGCGAGCGCGTCCGACCACTCGTAGCGCACCTCGGTGTACATCGAGACCGGGGCGGGCACCTTCTTCACCGTCCCGTCGGGCTGGCGCTCCTCGACGACCGGCTGGGTCGAGAAGGTCTTGCCGCCGTCGACGGAGTAGGTGACGGTCGAGCCGCCTTCGCCCTCGGCCGAGCCGGCGACGAGCGCCGTGCCGGCCGGGATGTGGCCGACCGCCTTGTAGTCGCGCG
>DASVSK010000689.1:0-1672 GCA_036388135.1 Pyrinomonadaceae bacterium
GATGACGGCCGAACAGGTGCGCGGGATTCTCCAGCAGGTCGAGCAGCAGGCCGGCTCGGCCCCGGCGGAGAAGCAGAAGGGCATACAGTTAGTGAAGAAGATGCTGGAGGAACGCCTCAAGCAGCTCGAAGGAGGTGTTAAGTAGTCATGATAAACCGCAGAGCCTTTTCGCCGCTGCTCGCTTTAATCCTGCTCTTCGCCGCGCCGGGCGCGACCTTGGCGCAGACGACGACGCAGGGCGGCATCCCCACGCACCCGAGGGAGCTGAAGTACACGACGCTCAGCTACACGCCGCCCAAGCGCGACCGCTACCGCCACGTGCTCTCGAACGGCGTGGTCGTCTACGCCGTCGAAGACCACGACCTCCCGCTCGTCAACATCTCGACCCTCGTCCGCACGGGCTCGTACCTCGACCCGGCGGGTAAGGAGGGGCTGGCGGCGCTCGTCGGCGGCCAGATGCGCGCCGGGGGCGCGGGTAAGATGACGGCCGAGCAGTTCGACGAGGCGGCCGACTTCCTCGCCGCGCAGATTTCCAGCTCCGTCGGCTCGACCCAGGGGAGCGCCAACGTCAACCTGCTTGCGAAGGACGTCGACAAGGGGCTCGCGCTCTACCTCGACATGCTGCGCACGCCGGCCTTCCAGGAAGACCGCCTGAAGCTCGCCAAGAACCAGCTCCTCCAGCAGATGGAGCGGCGCAACGACAACACGGCGGGCATCGAGGCGCGAGAGTGGGGGCGGCTCCTCCACGGCTCGGAGCACTTCTCGACCAAGGAGACGACCAAGGCTTCGGTCGAATCCATCACCCGCCAGGACCTCGTCGACTTCCACCAGAAGTACTTCCACCCGGGCGGGTTCATCATCGCGGCCTCCGGCGACTTCGACACGAAGGAGCTGCTCGCGAAACTGGAGGCGGCCTTCAAGGGCTGGCCCGCGAGCAGGACGGCCGTGCCCGACGTGCCGAAGCCGTCCCAGGCACCCGTGGCCGGCATCTACACCATCCACAAGCCGGACGTGAATCAGGGGCGCGTCAGCATCGGCCACACCGGCACGACGCGCGACACCCCCGACGCATACGCCCTTGAGGTCATGAACGACATCCTCGGCGGCGGCGGCTTCACCTCGCGCATCATGTCCAGGGTTCGCTCCGACGAGGGGCTCGCCTACTCGGCCGGGTCGAGCTACGGGCTCGGGGTCTACTACCCGGGCACGTTCCGCGCCTCCTTCCAGTCGAAGAGCGCGACCACCTCGCAGGCCATCCGCATCGTCCTCGACGAGATCAACCGCATCCGCACCTCGAAGGTCTCGGCCGAGGAGTTGGAGACGTCGAAGAACGCGTCCATCGAGACCTTCCCGCGCATCTTCGCGACGGCCGCGCAGATCGCCGGCACGTTCGCGCAGGACGAGTACACGAAGCGCCCGACGGACTACTGGGACACCTACCGCCAGCGAGTCGCAGCCGTCACGGCCGACGACGTGCAGCGAGTCGCGCAGAAGTACCTCGACCCCTCCAAGCTCGTCGTCCTCGTCGTCGGCAACATCGACGACATCACGAAGGGCAACCCCGAGCACCCGGAGTACTCTCTGACGAAGCTCGCCGCCACGGGGCAGATTCGCGCCATCCCGCTCCCCGACCCGCTCACGATGGTCTACCCGCCCGCCCCCTAGCCTACAG
>DASVSK010000690.1:0-1506 GCA_036388135.1 Pyrinomonadaceae bacterium
CCTGCTCGCGCGACACGCCCGCGCGCGTCAGGGCGAGCAGGAGCTGGCCGCTGTAGACGAGCCCGCGCGTCGCGTTCAGGTTCGCCAGCATCCGCTCGGGGTAGACGACGAGCGTGTCGATGAGCGAGGCCGCCTTCGCCAGCATGTAGTCGAGCGCGGCGGAGGCGTCGGGCAGGACGACGCGCTCGGCCGACGAGTGCGAGATGTCGCGCTCGTGCCAGAGCGCGACGTTCTCAAGGCCGACCACGGCGTAGCCGCGCAGCAGCCGCGCCATCCCGCACAGCCGCTCGGACAGGATGGGGTTGCGCTTGTGCGGCATCGCCGAAGAGCCCTTCTGCCCCTTCTTGAAACGCTCCTCGGCCTCGCGCACCTCCGTCCGCTGCCAGTGCCTGACCTGCAGGGCGAACTTCTCTATCGACGCGGCGACGATGCCGAGCGTCGTCAGGTACTCGGCGTAGACGTCGCGCTGGATGACCTGCGTCGAGACGGGCGCGGCGCGCAGACCCAGCCGCGCGCAGACCCTCTCCTCGACCTCCGGGTCGAGGTGCGCGAACGCGCCGACCGCGCCGCTTATCTTTCCGACCGCGACGGCCTCGCGCGCGCGTTCGAGCCGCACGCGGTTGCGCCGGGTCTCGTCGTACCAGAGCGCGAAGACGAGGCCGAAGGAGGTGGGCTCGGCGTGGACGCCGTGCGTGCGCCCGACCTGCGGCGTGTCCTTGAACTCGAAGGCGCGCCGCCTGAGGATTTCGAGGAGCGCGTCGGTCTTTCGCAGCAGCAGGCCGCAGGCGTCGCGCAGCAGGAGGGCGTTGGCCGTGTCGACGACGTCCGAGGAGGTGAGCCCGTAGTGTACGAAGCGCGCGGGCTCGCCGATGGACTCGGCGAGGGCGGTGGTGAAGGCGATGACGTCGTGGTCGGTCGTCTTCTCTATCTCGCGGATGCGCTCGACGGTGAAGGAGGCGCGCGCCTTTATCTCCTCGACGGCCGCGCGCGGGACGGTGCCCATCTCGGCGTGAACCTCGCAGACGGCGACCTCGACGTCGAGCCACTTCTGAAACTTGTTCCGCTCCGACCAGAGCGCGCCCATCTCGGGCAGCGTGTAGCGTTCTATCATGGCGTGTTCAGCTCTTCCCCCGTCCGGCCTCCCGGGCGGCGTTGGTGACGGGTGACAAGAAAGAACGGCGGGCCCTGTCTTCCCTTATCACCCGCCACTCGTTCGTCACTTCTTCAGCACGTCGGAGCTGACCGAGTAGCCGGCGAGCAGCCAGTCGCCGCCGCGCTCGAGGAGCGTGAATCGTTCCATGGCGCTGCCGCGCTCGAAGCGCGTCTGGTAGACGAGTTCGAGCGTGTGGCCGGAGAGCGGCGCGGCGGCGCTCTGCTGCTCGCGCCCGGTGTGCAGCGCGCGGCTCTCGACGCGGCCGAGGCGCTCGCGCACGCGCGCCAGCGTCCGCGCGTTCTCCTCGGCCGAGACGGTCGCGCGCCACTCCTCGGCCGCCTCGCGGTAGACCT
>DASVSK010000691.1:0-3731 GCA_036388135.1 Pyrinomonadaceae bacterium
GCGCCGGGCTCGCGCGCCGCGGCGCGCTCGGCGCGGACGCGCTCGGCGAAGCGGCGCGCGTCCTCCCTCATCGGCGAGCGCTCGACCAGAGGGTGGTCGGGCGCGACGACGACGGCGTTCGCTCCGTAGATGGTGTCGACGCGCGTGGTGAAGACGCGGACGCGCTCGTCCGTGTCTTTAATTTGAAAGTCGACGTACGCGCCCTCGCTCCGCCCTATCCAGTTGCGCTGCATCGTCAGGACGCGCTCGGGCCAGCCGCCCTCTATCTCGCGCATGTCTTCGAGCAGTTGCTCGGCGTAGTCGGTGATGCGCAGGAACCACTGCTCGATGTCGCGCTTCTCCACGGCCGCGCCGCAGCGCCAGCAGACGCCGCCCGACGACTGCTCGTTCGACAGCACGGTCGACTCGGCCGGGCACCAGTTGACCGGCGACACCTTCTTGTAGGCCAGCCCCCGCTCCAGCATCTTCAGGAAGAGCCACTGGTCCCACTTGTAGTACTCGGGCGTGTGCGCGGCTATCTCGCGCCGCCAGTCGAAGCTCAGGCCCAGGCGCTTGAACTGCCCGCGCATGTGGGCGATGTTCTGCTCCGTCCAGTCGCGCGGCATCACGCCGCGCTTGATGGCGGCCTGCTCGGCGGGCTGGCCGAAGCTGTCCCAGCCGATGGGGTGCAGGACGTTGAAGCCCTGCAAGCGCCTGAACCACGCCAGCGCGTCGCCGATGGAGTAGTTGCGCACGTGCCCCATGTGCAGGAAGCCGGAGGGGTAGGGGAGCATCTCCAGGCAGTAGAAACGCTTCTCGCGCGCCGCGTCCGCCTCGGCCTCGAACGCGCCCGACTCCTCCCAACGGCGCTGCCACTTCTCCTCGATCTTCTCGGGGAAATATCTTTCGTCCATGATAGTCCTCTGGCCCTTCCTTTAACCTTACGGTAAACGACCGCCCCCGGCTTTCTCAAGCACGCGCGGGCCGACTCAGGTTTATGTTGATTGTCGTCGTCAGGGGTGTCGCCGCAGAGCCCGGCCGCGCGCGCAAGTTCAGGCGCGGCCGCCGCGCTGCGGCACCGTAAGGAGGAGCTTTACTGGATGGTCAAAACGTTTCATCTCGGAACGAACCCGGCCTCGAAAGGTGCGCACATGTTAGCGCAGGCGGCGCGCGCTTGTCGAACAAAAATTCGCCCCCGCCGCGGGCCCCGGCGGCCCTTCGCGCGCGCGTCGTGCGAACGGCCTTTCGTCACTTGACCGTGTAGGTGGTCTTCTCTTTGCCGAGGAAGTCGCGGGCGCTGGTCTTGTCGACGAGGCCGGCGTGCTCCAGCTCGAAGTAGGCGCGCTGGACTTCGCCCTTGTCTATCGAGAGTTTGGCGGCGAGCGAAGCGGGGGAGGGGAGCGCGTCGCCGCGGGCGAGCTGTTTGTCGCGGATGAGCGATTCGATCTGCTGGCGGATTTGCAGGTAGTGCGGGCCTTCGGTGCGGTCTTTGAGGCGGATGTCCATCAGGCGGCCTCCTCGGCGGCTGGGGCTTTGACGAAAGAGCGCAGGGCTTCGAGGTTGCAGGCGTCGTCGCAGGTCTCGTCCGAGGGCGTCTCAAGGAGGAACGCGGCGTGCGCGAGGCGCGGGTGCGAGGCGACGCGGCCGAGCGCCTCGGCCCCGATGTGGCCCTGGCCGATGTGCCAGTGGCGGTCGACGCGCGAGTTGTAGGCCGCCTTCGAGTCGTTGAAGTGGACGGCCAGCACGTTCCCGAGCCCGACGTTCGCGTCGAGCGAGTCGAGCGCGGCGGCGAGGCCGTCCTCGTCGCGGATGTCGTAGCCCGCGGTGAAGGCGTGCGCGGTGTCGAGGCAGACGCCGAGGCTCAGCTCGGGGCAATACTCTGCTATCTCGCGCAGGTGCTCGAAGCGGTGGCCGATGCACTCGCCCTGCCCGGCCGTGTTCTCCAGAAGGATTCTGAAAGCGCCGAGTTCGAGCCCCGCGCAAGCCTCCTTGAGGCTGTCGGCGCAGGTGCGGATGGCGTCCGGCTCGCACGCGCCGCGCGCGCTGCCCGGGTGGACGACGAGGTAGTCCGCGCCGAGCGCGACGCCGCGCTCGACCTCCTCGCGGAAGGAGGCGACGGATTTTTCATGCACGACCGCGTCGGCGGCGGCGAGGTTGATGAGGTAGTTGGCGTGGATGACGACGGGGGCGACGCCCGTCTCGGCGCGCACGCGCTTGAAGTGCTCGACCTCCTCGGCGTCGAGCGGCTTGGCCTTCCACCCGCGCGGGTTGCGCGAGAATATCTGCACCGCGTCCGCGCCGAGCGTCCGCGCCTTGAGCAGCGCGTTGTGCAGCCCGCCCGCGATGCCGGTGTGCAGCCCTATCCGCGGCCGTCCCGTCTCCTGTCGAGTTTCACTCATTGAGTCTCTTCAAAATGGCGTTCCCACGTATGGGAGTGCCGCCCTCATCCAACGGAATATCATTCTCGCGCCGGGGAATAACATTCTCACTCAGGCGAACGCCGTTCTCGCCGGTGAGAGCGGCGTTCGCGCCGGTGAGCATACCTTTCTCACCCGTTAGAATGTCGTTCTCACGCATGAGAACGGCGTTCGCACGCGTGAGAATCGAACGCGCGCGGGGCGGCTCAGCGTTCCGCCCGGCGCTCTACTTCTTCCATCACGCGGAGGACGTTGCCGCCGAGAATCTTCGTCACGTCGTCGGCGGTGTAGCCGCGTCTCAACAGCTCGGCCGTCAGGTTCGGCAGCTCCGCGACCGAGGAGAGCCCGGCGGGCGTGGCCTGTATGCCGTCGAAGTCGGAGCCGAGGCCGACGTGGTCGACGCCCGTGAGCCGGACGACGCGGTCGATGTGGTCGGCGACGCGGGAGAGCGGGACGGGCGCGAGCCGCGCGGCGTCCTCGCGCTCGCGCACGCGGTCGCGCGCGATGCGCTTGATTGAGCCGCGCCCCTCGGCCTTCCGCCCGGCCTCTTCGACCAGCGGCCCGATCTCGGCTTCGAGCGCGTCCTTCTTCGCCTTCCAGCCGGGTTCGAGGAAGCCCGGGTAGAAGACGGCCGAGACGACGCCGCCCGTCTTTGCAATCGCGACTATCATCTCGTCGGTCAGGTTGCGCGGGACGTCGGCGATGGCGCGGCAGTTCGAGTGCGTGGCGACGACCGGCGCGCGCGACGTCTCGACGATGTCCCGGAAGGTCTTGTCCGAGACGTGCGAGACGTCGACCATCATCCCGAGGCGGTTCATCTCAAGGATGACCCGGCGGCCGAAGTCGTTCAGCCCGCGTGTCTCGCCCTCGGCGTCCCCGGACGAGCCGGCCCAGCTCAGGCTGTGCGTCCACGTCGGCGTCATGTAGCGGACGCCCGCGCGGAAGTAGTGCCCGACCCGCTCAAGTTTTTCGTCAATCGCGTAGCCGCCTTCGAGCCCGATGAGCGCGGCGAGCTTTCCCTCCGCGGCCGCGCGCCGGACGTCGGCGGCCGTCGTGGCGAGCGCCCACGTCTCGGGGTGATTTTCGGCGAGCGCGCGGACGGCCGCCACCTGCTCGTCGGCGCGCGCCATCGCGCCCTCGCCGCCGAGGCCGTAGAACTCGGGCTCGACCCAGACGGAGAAGAACTGCGCGTCGAGCCCGCCCTCGCGCATGCGCACGGCGTCGAGGTGCGTCGACGCGACGCGGCCGCTGATGTCCGCGCCCTCGTCGACGACGAACTGCACCGTGTCGGCGTGCATGTCGACGGCGACGGCGCGCCGGTGAATCGCGAGCGCG
>DASVSK010000692.1:0-1650 GCA_036388135.1 Pyrinomonadaceae bacterium
GTGATAGCCGCGCGCCACGCCGTCGCCACCCACGTAAAGCTCGCCCACCGCGCCGTAGGGCACGGGCTGCCAGCTTTTGTCGAGCAGGTAAATCTGCGTGTTGATGATCGGGCGTCCGATGGGAATTGCCCCGGCGCATTCGTCCGCCTCGCGCATCTCGTAGGTGCAGCACCCGACGACCGTCTCCGTCGGCCCGTACTCGTTAATCAGCCGCGTCGCGGGCGCGTGCCTGCGCCACGCGGCGAGGCTCTCGTAGGTCAGCATCTCGCCGCCGACGACGAGCGCGTCGGCGCGACCCGCCAGCTCTTCCGGCGTCAGCTCGTGGCCGAGCAGGTCGAGGTGCGCGGGCGTGAGCTTGACGAAGCTGAAGCGTTCGGCGGAGCCGCGCAGGGCCGCGGCGAGGCCCGCGCCCCCCGCGCCCTCTTCGAGCAGCACGACGCGCTGGCCCGCGGCGAGCGGCGCGAACAGGCCGGTGACGGTGAGGTCGAAGCCGACCGGCGAATGGACGGGCGCGCCCGCGCCGCCCGGCGCGACGTACGTGCGCAGACACCAGTCGAGGTAGTTGGCGAGGCCGCGGTGCGGAATCATCACGCCCTTGGGCTGACCCGTCGAGCCGGACGTGAAGAGGACGTAAGCGAGGTTGTCGCCCGTCACGCGCCCCCGCGGGTTCTCGGCGCTCTCGGCGAGCAGAGACTCGCGCTCGCCGTCGAGGCTGAGGACGCGCGTCGAGGACGCGCCGGGCAGAAGCTCTTTGAACTTCTCCTGCGTCAGCAGCACGGCGGGCGCGGCGCTCGCCAGCATGTAGGCGAGCCGCGCCTGCGGGTACTGCAAGTCGAGCGGGACGTAAGCGCCGCCGGCCTTGAGCACGCCGAGCAGCCCGGCCAGCAGCTCGACGGAACGCTCGGCCAGCACGGCGACCGGCACGTCCGGGCCGACGCCGAGCCGGCGCAGGCGGTGCGCCACCCGGTTGGCGCGCGCGTTCAGCTCGCCGTAGGTCAGTTGCGTCTCTTTGTGGACGACGGCCACGGCGTCCGGCGTGCGCGCCGCCTGCGCCTCGAAGAGCCGGTGGCAGAACTCGTCCGCCGGTTTCTCCGTCCGCGTCCGGTTGAAGCCGAAGAGCACCCGCTCGCGCTCGGCCGCGGGCAGGAGTTCCAGACGCGCGACGGCCTCGCCGGGCGCGGCGACGGCGCTGCGCAGCAACTGCTCGAACTGCGCGGCGAGGCGCGCGACCGCGTCCGCGTCGAACCGTTCGGCGTCGTAGTGCAGCGCGGCCCCGGCCCGGCCTTCGAGGTCTTCGACCGACAGTTTGAGCTTGAACCTGTCCACGCAGGCGTGGCGCTCCGTGACGTCGAAGGCGACGCCGGCCGCGCTCACCTCGGGGGCGCGCCCCGAGAAATCGAAGCAGCAGGGGAAGAACGGCGCGTCGGCGTCCGAGCCGTCGGCGTCTGTGTCGTCGAGTTGCCAGTCGAAGCTCTCCTGCCGCTGTTCGGCCGCGCGCGCGGCCTCGTCAACCTGCCGCAGCGCGTCGGCGAAGGTCAGCCCCGCGTCCGCGCGCAGGCGGACGGGAAGGTACTTGGCGAACGGGCCCAGCGCCTCCGTCAACTCCTCGTAGTTGCGCCCGTCGTAGGAGACGCCCGCGGTGACCTCCGT
>DASVSK010000693.1:0-1897 GCA_036388135.1 Pyrinomonadaceae bacterium
CCCAACCCTTCGTGGACGTCGCGGACGACCGGCAGCCCGTGCGCCCCGACGCCCGGCCGCGAGCCCACGACGCTCACCCCGCGCGCGACCGCGCCGAGCGCGCCGGCCGCCAGCTCGACGAACGTGCGCCCCCCGAGCCGCAGCAGCGACTTGTCCGCGCCCATCCGGCTCGAAAGCCCGCCGGCCAGGATGAAACCTTCGACGTCGTTCATGTCCGCAAACAGAGTCGGCCGGGGCGCGAAAATAATCAAGCCTTCATTTGAAGGCGACAGCCCGCACCCGGGCGAACGTCGCTATAAACCCAAGCAACCCCAGAGCTTCCGGCCACATCCCTGTTTGGGCAAGAAGCGGCTTGACCCTGCGAGAATCGCGCGGCTATAGTCGATTGCAGCGTGGGTCGCCATTTCGCTCCGCCTTCCCGCGGCGGCCCCAGACGACGCCGGGAGCGCCAGCTTCGTTAAAACAATTTCCGTAACCCCGTCCGAGGTACTTTAATGAGAAGAAACGCCGTCCTCCTTTTCGCCCTCTTCCTGACTTTGCAGGTCTCGGGTCTGGCGCAGAGCCCCGCGGGCGCGGCGCAGAAGGTCGAGTATTACGCGCTGGAAGACGTCCGGGCGGGGCAGAAGGGCACGGCGCGGACGGTCTTCGCAGGGGCGGAGCCGCAGGAGTTCGGGCTCGAAGTCCTCGGCGTGCTGCCCGGCTTCCCCGCGCCGCGCAAGTCGGTCATCATCGCGCGCCTCTCGGGTAAGGAAGTGGAGCGGACGAGCGTCTTCGCGGGGATGTCGGGCTCGCCCGTCTACATCGACGGCAAGCTCGTCGGCGCTATCGCCTACGCCTTCCCCTTCGCCAAGGAGCCCATCGCCGGCATCACGCCCATCAGGCAGATGGTCGAGATGTTCGAGCAGGGCCGCCAGTCGAGCGGCGGGCGCGACCAGCTCGGCTTCCCGCGCGAGCCGCGCGCCGTCTCCTACTCGCAGCTCTCGGGCGACGGCTGGAAGTCTCTGCTCCCGCAGGGTCAGGCCGGCGGCGTCAGCTTCGTCGCGCCCGTGGCGACGGGCTCGCCCCTGGCGGCGCTCCTCGGCCAGCAGTTCGCCCCCATCGCCACGCCGCTCGTCTTCAACGGCTTCTCGCCGCAGTCGGTCTCGCTGTTCACCCCGCAGCTACAGTCGCAGGGCCTTCTGCCCGTGGCCGGCGTCGGCGGCGCTTCGGCCATCACGCCGCTGGGCAAGGTGACCGAGCAGACGCTCGGGCCCGGCACGTCCGTCAGCGTCGAGCTGGTGCGCGGCGACTTCACGGTCGCCGCCTCGGGCACGGTGACGCACCGCGACGGCGGTCAAATCTACGCCTTCGGCCACCCGTTCCTCAGCCTCGGCTCGGCCGACATGCCGATGTCGGAGTCGAAGGTCGTCACGGTCATCCCGAACACGCTCAACTCCTTCAAGCTCTCGGTGCCGGGGCAGATGGTCGGCTCCATCTCGCAGGACCGCTCGACCGGCATCTACGGCAACCTCGGCCGCGCGCCGAAGATGATTCCCGTCACCATCAACCTCCACACGAGCCGCGACCACGTCGAGACCTTCCGCTACGAGGTCGCCAACGACGAGTTCCTGACGCCGCTCCTGCTGAACATGACCGTCTACAGCACGCTCACTTCGAGCGAGCGTAGCTTGGGCGACTCGACCGTCAGCGTGCGCGGCAGGATCGAGGTCAAGGGGCAGGAGACGATAACTCTGGAGCGCCGTTTCTCGATGCAGGGCGCGGCCATCTCGGCCGCCGGGTCGGTCGCCGGGCCCGTCCAGGCGCTCATGTCGAGTGGCTTCGAGGGCGTCGAGCTGGGCCCCATCACGCTCGACATCGCGGCCGCCGACTCGCGCCGCGTGGCCTCGCTCGACCGCAT
>DASVSK010000694.1:0-9095 GCA_036388135.1 Pyrinomonadaceae bacterium
CACGCCGCTCCGTCGCGAGGTCGAGGAGATGCTACGCTTCGACGCGCGCGCCGAGGACTTCATCGAGACGCCCGTCTTCGGGGTCGCCGCGGCGCTCATCGGCGCGCGCGCCGAAGGAGCGGCCGCGCCCGGCCCCGGCGCGGCGGCGTCCGGCCCGCAACCCCGCCCGCGCTCGCAGGGGTCGCACAGCTCGGCCTCCATCGACGGGTCGAGGTTCGTGCCCGGCGACGTGCTCGCCGGCCGCTACCGCATCGCGGGGCTCCTCGGCCGCGGCGGGATGGGCGAGGTCTACCGCGCCGACGACCTCAAGCTCAAGCAGCAGGTCGCGCTCAAGTTCCTGCCCGAGGCGCTGTCGGCCGACGGCGCGGCGCTCGCGCGCTTCTACCAGGAGGTGAGCGTCGCGCGGCAGATTTCGCACCGCCACGTCTGCCGCGTCTACGACATCGGCGAGGCCGAGGGCTCGCACTTCATCTCGATGGAGTACGTCCGCGGCGAGGAGCTGTCGTCGCTCCTCAAGCGCATCGGGCGGCTGCCCGAGGACAAGGCGGTCGAGACGGCGCGCCAGCTCTGCGCGGGGCTCTCGGCCGTCCACGAGGCGGGCGTGCTCCACCGCGACCTCAAGCCCGCCAACGTGATGCTCGACGAGCGCGGCGACGTGCGCATCACCGACTTCGGCATCGCGGCGCTCGCCGACGAGGCGCGCGGCGGCGAGCTGGCCGGCACCCCCGCCTACATGTCGCCCGAGCAGCTCGCGGGCAAGTCGCTCACGCCGCGCAGCGACCTCTACTCGCTCGGCCTCGTCCTCTACGAAATCTTCACCGGCAAGCGCGCCTTCGAGGCCGCGTCGCTCGCCGAGCTGCTGCGCCTGCGGCAGAGCGACACGCAGCCCTCTTCGCCTTCGAGCCACGTCAAAGACCTCGACCCCTTGGTCGAGCGCGTCATCTTCCGCTGCCTTGAGCGCGACCCGGAGAGGCGGCCGTCGACGGCCTTGCAGGTCGCGGCGTCGCTGCCCGGCGGCGACCCTTTGGCGGCGGCGCTCGCCGCGGGCGAGACGCCGAGCCCCGAGATGGTTGCCGCCGCGCCGAAGGAGGGCGGCCTGCGCCCCGCGGTCGCCGCCTCGCTGCTCGCGGGCGCGCTCGCCAGCCTCGCGCTCATCATCCTGCTCTCGGGCAGGATTCTGGTCATACACCAGATGCCCCTGGGCAAGCCGCCCGAGGTGCTGGCCGAGCGCGCCCGCGCCGTCGTCCGCGCGGCCGGCCAGACGGAAGCGCCCGCCGACACGGCCTACGGGTTCGACTACGACCTGGAGCATTACCGCCACGTCACCGAGCGCGACAAGTCGATGACGCGCTGGGAGGGGATGAGGGCGGGGCAGCCCGCGTCCATGCAGTTCTGGTACCGGCAGAGTCCGCAGCCGCTCGAACCGTCGGCGGGCGCGGAGGTGACGTCGACGGACCCCGAGCGACAACTCTACACGGGGATGGCCGACGTGCGGCTCGACACCGAGGGCCGCCTCATCGAGCTACAGGTCGTGCCGCCGGAGTTGGAAGAGCCCGCCGGCGCGGGCGGCGAAGTCGCCGCGCCCGACTGGTCGCGTCTGTTCGCGGAGGCCGGGCTCGACCCGTCGAAGTTCACGCCCGCCGAGCCGCGCTGGACGCCGCACTCGTTCGCCGACCGCCGCGCCGCGTGGGAGGGCGTCTTCCCGCTCCAGCCGGAGACGCCTTTGCGCGTCGAGGCTTCGAGCTACCGCGGCCGCGCCGTCGCCTTCAAGCTCGTCACGCCGTGGAGCAAGCCTTACCGGATGCAGCCCTACCTGACCGAGCCGGGGTTGCAGAGGCTTCTGATGTTCCTCTTCGCGCTCTTCGTCACGATGCTGCTCGTGGCCGCGTGGCTGGCGCGGCGCAACTTCCGGATGGGGCGCGGCGACCGGCGCGGCGCGTCGAAGCTGGCGCTCTTCGTCTTCGCGGCGAACCTGGCGGGCGGGCTCGTCGGCGCGAGCCACGTCCCGACCTTCCTGGGCGAGATCGCCGTGCTGTACTCGGCCCTCAAGTCGTCGCTCTTCTTCGCGGCGCTGCTCTGGCTGCTCTACATCGCGCTGGAGCCTTACGTCAGGCGGCGCTCGCCGCACCGGCTCATCTCCTGGACGCGGCTGCTGGCAGGCGACTGGCGCGACCCGCTGGTCGGGCGCGACGTGATGGTCGGCGTGCTCCTCGGCATCTGGATGAACCTCTTCGGGTGGTTCGCGGAGATAACGGCGCGCTGGGTCGGCATCCCGCCCGACCTCCGGGGGATACAGCCCGACACGCTGCTCGGCGTCGGCGGCATCGCGCCCTTCTTCCTCGGCATGCAGCCGGCCGTCGCGCTCCTCCACGGGCTGGGGTTCACGTTCCTGCTCTTCCTCCTGTCGCGCCTGCTGCGGGGCGAGCGGCGAGCGGCCTTCGGCGCGTGGGCGCTCTTCGTCACGGCCATGACGCTGGGGGGCAGTCACCCTTACGTGCTGCTCTTCTCGGGCACGCTCGCCGCCTGCTACATCTTCGTCGCCAGCCGCTTCGGGCTGCTGGCGATTGCCGTCGCGCAGTTCGTCTTCTTCATGGTCGAGTTCTACCCCTGGACGACCGACCCGTCCGCCTGGTACGCGGGCGTCACCCTCTTCGCCGCGTCGGTCATCACGGCGCTCGCCGTCTACGGGTTCCGCGTCTCGCTGGCGGGGCGGTCGCTTCTGCGCGGCGGGCTCCTTGAGGACTAAGGGCGGGCGTCGGCGTGTCCAACATCAAACAGCTCGGCACCTTCGACGTGGAGAACTACGGCGACCTGCTCTACCCCGTGGTCTTCCGACGCGCGCTCGAAGCCCGCGACCCGCGGCTCGGGCTGCGCGCCTACTCCCCGCTCGCGGGCCGCGCGCCGCAGTCGGCGGGCTTCGAGACGCGCGCCGCGCGCGACCTGTTCGGCCCGCGGCGTGCGCGCGCCGACGCGCGCGCGGACTCTGACGGGCCGGCGGGCGTCGACAGGCTCGTCGTCGGCGGCGGCGACATCCTGCGCACCGACCGCGACACGCTCGCCGCGCACTACGTCAGGGACGGGCGCGGGCGCGCGGGCCGCCTGCTGCGCGAGGCGGGCGCGGCCGGGGCGCTCGGTTACCTCGCGCTGCGCGGGGTCGCCGGGTGGAGGGCCGAGCGCCTCCGCGCGCGCGCCTTCGCGCGGCGCTGGCTGGGCTACGCGGGCGCGGGGCCTTTCCTCGTCGACCCCGAAAGGCTCCCCGGCGGCGGCGCGGTCTGTTACCTCTCGTGCGGCGTGCCGCACGACTTCGCGCCCGAGGAGAGGGGGGAGGTCGCGCGCGTCTTCGAGCGGGCGCGTTTCGTCTACGTGCGCGACGAGCAGTCGGCGGAGAAGCTGCGGCGCTGCGGCGTGCGGCGCGAGCTGCACGTCGCGCCCGACCTCGTCGTCCTGCTCGGCGGCCAGCTCGAACGCGGGGCCGAGGCCGCGAAGGGGCGCGCGCTGCTGGCGAAGCTCGGCGTCACCGACGGCGCGCCCGTCCTCTGTTTCCAGAGCAAGCCTTACCCCGGCTTCGACGCCGCGGAGGTCGCGCGCCACCTCGCCCTCCAACGCCGGCGGACGGGGGCCGAAATCGTCCTGCTGCCGCTCGGGCGCTGCCACGGCGACGAGGAGTTTCTCCGCCGGGTCGCCGAGGCTTCGGGCGGGGTCTTCAAGTACGCCGACGCGCGCGCCGTCTCCGACGCCGTCTCGGTCATCGCCGCCTGCGACCTCTTCGTCGGCACCAGCCTGCACGGCAACGTCACCGCCTTCTCCTTCGGCATCCCGCACCTGTCGGGGCCGCTCCCGGCCGACAAGACCGAAGGGTTCCTGCGCTCGGTCGACCTTCCCGTCTCGCTCCGGCTGGACTCCTGGGGGGAGTTGGGTGAGAAGATAGAGCTGGCCGCGGGGCTCGGCCCGGAGTTCTTCGCCGTCCGCGCCGCCGTGGCGCGCGCGCGGGTCTCGCGCGCCGTGGACGGGCTGCTCGACGCGCTGCTCGGTTAGACGGGGACGTACGAGGGGGAGGGCATGAGGGTAGTCATCTTCGGGCTCGCCAAGTCGGGCACGACTGCGCTCTTCTACCACGTCAAGCGCGCGCTCCCGGCCGACGCCGTCTGCCTCTTTGAGCCGCGCGCCTTCGACCCGCGCGCGGTCAGGCCGGGGCCGCTCGCGCGTCTCATCCGCGGCCGGCGCGAGCCCGACGTGCTGGCGAAAGTCCTCCCCTTCCGCCCCTCTGCGCCCGCCGACGCCGAGAGCTTCGCCTCCTTCGACAGACAGATTCTCCTCGTCCGCGACCCGCGCGACCGCGTCGTCAGCCGCCTGCTCTACGTCGTCTACCACTCAACCTTTTACCAGCACGACGAGCCGCTGCGCGCCTTCCTCGGCCTGCTCAGGCTGAAGGAGGCCGACCCGCGCTCGGTGCCGTTGAGGGAACTGCTGAAGACCTTCGCCGCGCTCAACGGCGACGAGTTCTCCTTCGACGCCTGGGCCGCGCAGCACGCGCGCCACTCCGTCCGCGCGCCGCTCGATTTCCACGATTGCCACCCGGCGCTGTTTGTATGTAAATATGAGGACGTGATAGAGCGGCGGCTCGGCCGACTAGAAGAGTACCTGGGCTTGAAACTGACCGGGGACGCGGACGTGCCCGCCGAGCACGGCCGCGTGGTGCGGACGAAGGGTTACGGCAACTGGCGCGACTGGCTCACGCCCGAGGACGTCGAGTACCTCCGCCCCGTCCTCCGGCCGTACCTTGAGCGCTACTACGAGGGGGTGGACTGGGACTTGAGCGCGCGCCCCTCCATCCCGGCCGAGTTCGGCTCCGGCTACGTCGAGAGGATAGTTAACGAGAGGCGCGCGGCCGACGGCCTCCCGCCCTTCGGCGGCTGAACGCGCGGCCGACGCCGACGCCGCGCGCCCGAAGCATCATGATCGACCTGACGAAACTCACCCCCGAAGCACTCGCGCACGAGCCCTACCGCTGGGCCTTCGTCGGCGGAATCTTCTCGCCCGCGGACGCCGCGGCGCTCGCGCGCACGTTCCCGCGCGACCACTTCAAGACGGTCGGCGGCTACGACGGCGAGAAGGGCTTTCAGTACGAGGCGCGCTCGCTCGTCGGGATGGGCGCGGCGGGGGCCGCGCACGCCGGGCGGCTGAGCGAGTCCTGGCGGCGCTTCGCGGCGGAGCTTCTGTCGGGCGAGTACAGGGCGGCGCTCTCGCGCATGACGGGGATGGACTTGTCGGGGCTGCCGATGGAGGCGAACGTCTCGCACTACGGCGAGCGCGCGTGGCTCGGGCCGCACGTAGACCTTGAGGACAAGGTGATCACGCACGTCTTCTACTTCAACGAGAGTTGGGACGAGGCCGACGGCGGGTGCCTGACCGTGCTGCGCTCGGGGGAGATGGGCGACGTCGTGAAGGTCGTCCCGCCGCTCGTCGGCAACTCGGCGGTGCTGGTGCGCTCGCAGAACTCGTGGCACGCCGTCTCGCCCGTCCGCGAGGGCTGCCGCACCTCGCGGCGCAGCCTGACCGTCACCTTCTACCGCCCCGGCTCACTCAGCACGATGTGGCCGGAGGGGGACGCGACCCCGCTCCACGACTACGACTCTAAGCTCCACAAGCTCTCCGAGTGGGCGCGCGCGGCGCGGCGCAGGCTCGCGCGCTGAAGCGCCGGGCGTCGGCCCGGCCCGCGCGCCTTAACTCCCGCGGCTCAACTCCCGCCGAGCACGGCGGCCGGGAAGTCGCGTCGCGACTTCCCGGCCGCGTCCGCGCCCGGGGCCCAGGGGTGGCGGGGCGGCTCCGGCTGTTGCGCCCGCCGCTGCGCGCCGCGCCCGTTACCCGCGCCGGCGTGCGCGTCCGTCACCCGCCGGTAAAAATCCGTCAGCAGCGGCAGCACCGCGCCCGCGGTGAATAGCTGCCGGTACATCTCCCTCGCGGCCCGCCCCATCGAGCGGCGCAGCGCGGCGTCGCCCGCCAGCCTCTTCATCGCCTCGCCCAGCGCGGCCGAGTCCCCGGCGGGGACGAGTATGCCGACCTCCTCGGTGACGAAGTCGGGCAGGCCGCCGACCGCCGTGGCGACGACGGGCAGGCCGTGCGCCATCGCCTCGATGACGGCGTTGGGCGTCCCCTCCGTGAACGAGGGGTGGACGAAGACGTCTATCTCGCGCATGAACCTGCTCCGGCCTTCGAGCGAGGTGTAGGTGCCGACGAGGCGGCACTTCCCCGCGACCCCGTGGCGGCGGAGCGCGGCCAGGACCTGCTGGCGCTGCGAGCCCTCGCCGGCTATCCTCACCTCGACCGACGGGTGCGCGGCGTGCGCCGCGGCGAAACCTTCGACGAACTGGAGCGGCCCCTTCAGGTGTTCGAGCCGGGAGGCGAAGCCGAAGCCGACCGGCGCGCCGGGTGCGCGCGCGGCGCGCGCCTCGCCCGCCGAGTCGTCGGCCGCGTCCGGCGCGATGAGCGGGACGACGTGCGGCCTGCGTATCTGCGGCAGCAGCTCGTGCATCTCGCGCGCGAGGCTCGGCGAGAGCGTGGCGACCTCCGAGCAGAGCGGCAGCACCTTGACGAAGCGCTCGTAGACCTCCTCGAAGCCGGGCGGGTGGAAGGGCGTGCCGACCTCCTGGTAGACGACGGGGACGCCCGCCGCGTGCGCGGCGCGGATGAGCATCACCGCGCCGGGGTCGGGCGTGATGACGTGGACGACGTCGGGGCGGTCGCGCGTGAGGTGGCCGCGGAAGTCGTCGTGGAAGCGTTGCAGGAGGTCGTGGACGATGCGGCGCGAGTTCGAGCGCAGGACTTTGCGCGCGGGCGAGAAGGCGCGCATCGCGGCGAGCGCGAGCCTGCGCCCCGCGGCGAGCGAGGCCGTGAAGCGCGGCGAGGCGAGCGCCGAGACGGGCACCCCCGCCGCTTCGAGCCGCGCGGCCAGCGGGTCGCCCGCCGCCGGGGGCTGCACGAGCAGCACGGCCGCCTCGTGCCCCGCCGCCTTCAGCTCGACGGCGTAGTTGACGGCGATCTCGTCGGCCCCGCTGATGGGCCCGGCGAAGCTGTTCTTACAGAGAAGAATCTTCATCGTTCGCGGTTCGTCCCCGCCCGCCGCGGCGCACCGCGGCGGCCAGCGCCTTCCTGCCAAAGCCTACAGGGTACATGCGCGCGCCCGCGAACGCCACCCTCAGGAAGTATGTCAGGCCGCCCGCCTTCAACCCCGCGGCGGCCTCCCAGACGAGATGTTGCGCCTCCTGCTCGGCGAAGGCGCGCGCCGCCGCTCGCCTTCCGTCCGCACCGGCCGCGGCCGCGCGCGGCAGCCGCAGCCACTTCTCGCGGTGCAGGCGGCGCACGACCCTGTGGAGCCTCTCGGGCCGCGAGGTGAACTGCCCCGACGAAAAGGTGGGCCGCCTCCAGACCGCCACCGCGCGCTCGTCGGCGAGGACGGGGTAACGCTCGGCGATGCGCACCCACAGGTCCCAGTCCTCGACGCCCTGCGCCTCAGCGTCGAGCAGCCCGACGCTCAGCAGGCACGCGCGCCGGAAGACGACCGCGGGGCAGGGGACGAAGTTACGACGCATCAACTGCCAGAAGATGTCCCCCCGCGTACACTCTTCCGGGTAATAACCGCCCGTCGGCCGCCCCTCGCCGTCGCCGTAGAGGACGCGGCCGTAGACCATCCCCGCCGCGGGGTGGGCCTCCAGCGCCGCGGCCTGCTCGTCGAGCGAGCCCGGAAGCCGCACGTCGTCGTCGTCGAGAAAGCTGACGTACTCGGACGTGCTCGCCACGAGCCCGACGTTGCGCGCGCCGCCGGGACCGAGCCGACCCCGCGCGCGCACGTAGCGCACGCCGCCGAGGCGCTCGCAGACCTCGCGCGTCCCGTCCTCCGAGGCGTCGTCGACGACGACCACCTCGACGCCCCCCCCGGCGCGGCGCGCGCTCTCGACCGCGCGGGGCAGGAGCGCCGCGCGGTTGCGCGTGGGGATGATGACGCTGACCGTGGGCATCTGAACTGTGCGCCTCGCGCTACGGCCGCCCGGCGGGCTCACCCGGCGGGAGGGGGCGTGTCCGGCCCGCGCCGCTCGGCTAACAGTGTGGCGAGTCCCCGAAATAATACGCGGAAGTGCGTCGGCCGCGCAGCCCAGAGCGGGCTGATGCGGAGCGCGGCGAAGAAATTCGTGGCCGCGAAGCGGAAGGCCCCGCGCGGCAGTTGCTCGGCGGCGCGCCAGCTCAGCGTGTCGGCGACGCGCCGCCGCGTGTTGCGGCGTGCGGAGCGTCGCCGGGCGGCCGGGGCGGCCAGGGCGCGCGGGAGCGAGAGCAGCTTCGCCTGGTGCCTGACGGCGGCGAGCATGTGGCGGCCGAGCGCCGAAGAGCCCTGCCCGGAGTCGGGCGTCGGGCTGCGGTAGACGCAGACCGGGCGCTCGTCGAGCACCGCGGGGCGCGACTCCGCGAGCCGCGCCCACATGTCCCAGTCGTCTATGCCGGGGATGCGTTGGTCGAAGAGCCCGACCTCGAACAGGCAGCTCTTACGCACCACGACCGAGGAGGGGATGAGGTGGACGCCCAGCTCGACCACCTGCCAGAAGACGTCGCCGCTCTCCGCGCGCGGGACGGCCACCTCGCCCGTCGGCACGAGGTGCTGGTCGGCGAGCAGCACGCCGCCCGCGACGAAGGCCGCCTCGGGCGCGGCCTCTAGAAGGGCGAGCTGGTGTTCGAGCGAGCCGGGCAGCCGCAGGTCGTCGTCGTCGAGGAAGGCGACGTAGTCGGACGTGCTCGCCAGCAGACCGACGTTGCGCGCCCCGGCCACGCCCTGGTTGTGTTCGAGCCGCACGCACCTCACACCCGCGAGCCCGCGGCACACCTCGGCCGTCCCGCCCGCGGAGGCGTCGTCGACGACGATGACCTCGACGCCCGCGCCCGCCGCCAGCGCGCTCTCGACGCAGCGCGACAGCAGGTGCGGGCGGTCGAAGGTGGGGATGATGAGGCTGACTCTGGGCATCGGTCGGTCTCGGCTCGCACGGCGCTAAACTCACTCCGCCGCGCGCGCCGTCGATTGTTCCCGAATCGGGCGCGATGCGCAACGCGGC
>DASVSK010000695.1:0-6879 GCA_036388135.1 Pyrinomonadaceae bacterium
GGTTTGGGCGGCTTCGACGAAGATTACGAGCGCAGGATGGACGAGGCGCGCCAGCGCGCGAGCGGCGGCGGCCGCGGCGACGTGCTCGAATACCTCAACCTGCGGGCCGCCAACGACGCGGCGCGCTCGCGCTCCGTCGAGTGGCTGCTCGAACTCTTCACGGCTGCGGCGGGCGAGCTGAACCGCGCGGGCGCGGGTCTGGCTTTGGCGCGCACCGACGCGCACCGCTTCCGCGTCGGGAACTCTTCGATGGTCGGCGCGCGCCTCGTCCTGCGCCGCGGCGTGCGCCAGCTCACGGTCGAGGCGGGCTGGCCGCGCGCGCCGCTCGACGGCATCGTGCGCGGCGGGGGGCTCGCCGCCGCCCTCGTCGGCCACTTCGGCGACGCGCGCGCCGGCGAAGAGCTGCTCCTCGTCCCCGACCCCGAAGCGGAGCCGCGCTGGTTCGTCGTCGAGAAGACCGGCGCGCGCACCGAACTCCAACCCGGACACCTCCGCCGCCACCTCACGCGCCTGCTCGACTGAGGAAGGGCAGATGGCAGTAGGCAGATGGCAGTAGGCAGTTAAGGCAGGAAGTTTTCTTTAACACATCAGTCCGAAGGAAGCGGAGGCGGCGAGTTTCACCACTCGCCGCCTCCGCTTCCTTCGGCCGCTTTCTCTCCCTGCTGACTGCCTACCGCCATCTGCCTACCGCCATCTGCCTACTGCTTACCATTTGCGGCGCGGCCTGCACGTTTTGGGAGGGCTTTATGCGGGTCGCGCGCGGGGCGGCGTCACACCCGCGTCGCGTCACTCTGACGGCGAAGCATCATTTTCAGGCAGGGGGCGAGTCTCTCCGCCGACGGCCCCGGCGCGGCACGGGGCTTGCCGACCGGGTGGTCGGGCAGATAGCCGCGAGCCCCGGTTTCCCCGTTCGGAAGCGGCAGGTAATTTGAGGCGAAGCCGAACAGAGCACGACGCTTCCCGCCGTCGCCGCGGCGGCCTTAGCCCCGACACCAAAAGGAGAGAAGCAAGATGACTAACCGACGTTTCACCGTCCTGACCTTCGCCGCCGTCGCCCTCGCCACGTTCGTCGCCCCGTCGTCCGCGAGCGCCCAGTCCATCTGGGATCGCATCCGCGACCGCGCCGAGCAGAGCCAGCGCGACCCGGACTGGCGTCGCGACGACCGCGGCCGCCGCAGCGGACGCATCAGCGACTACGAGCGCCGCCAGCTCCGCGAGCTGGCTCGCCGCATCGACGACCGCAGCCGCGACCTCCAGCGCGACGTCGACCGCCTGCTCGACGACAGCCGCTACAACGGCTCGCGCCGCGAAGACCGCATCAACAACGAGGCGCGCGACCTGCGCGAAGCCGCGCAGCGGTTCCGCAACGTCGCCGGCGACAACGACGACCTCTACCGCAGCCGCGACGAGGCGAGCCGCCTGCTTCAGGAAGCCTCGCGCGTCAGCCGCATGCTGGGCCGCCTCCGCGTCGACTCGCGCACGTCGAGCGCCTGGGGTCAGCTCCGCTCCGACCTGCGCAGCGTCGCCAACATCTACGGCCTGCGCTTCAACGACGACCGCGGCTACAACGACGACGACTGGCGTCGCAACCGCCGCTACGAATAAGGCAGTAGGCAGTAGTCAGTAGACAGTAGTCAGTAGAAAACTACGGCGGGCGTTGCGGGTTAAAACCCGACGCCCGCCGTAGTTGTTTTTCCTACTGACTACTGACTACTGACTACTGTCTACTACTTTCCTGTATCCTGTCCGGCATGTCGCAGACCGAAGGGACGCTCTACCTCGTCGCCACGCCCATCGGGAATCTGGAGGACGTGACGCGGCGCGCGCTGCGCGTGTTGGGCGAGGCGGACGTGGTCGCGTGCGAGGACACGCGGAGGACGCGCGCTCTGCTCGAACACTTCGGGATACGAGCGCGCACCCTTAGTTACCACGAGCACAACGAGCGCGAGCGCGCCGAGGAGCTGGCGCGTCTGATCGAGGGCGGCGGGACGGTGGCGCTCGTCTCGGACGCGGGCACGCCCGGCGTCAACGACCCCGGCTACCGCGTGGTGCGCGCCTGCGTCGAGCGCGGACTGCGCGTCGTCCCCGTCCCCGGCCCCGCGGCCTTCGTCGCCGCCGTCACGGCGTCGGGGCTGCCGACCGACGAGTTCTACTTCGGCGGCTTCCTGCCCGCGCGCGCGCACGCGCGCCGCGAGAAGCTCGCCTCGGTCAGTGGCCTGCGCGCGACGCTCATCTTCTACGAGACGCCGCACCGCGTCGCCCACGCGCTCGCCGACGCGCGCGAAGTCCTCGGCGAGCGCGAGGCCGCGGTCGCGCGCGAGCTGACCAAGCTCCACGAGGAGATAGTACGCGGCCGCCTGAGCGAGCTGGCCGCGCGCTTCGCGCCCGAGGGCGCGGCGCGCGGCGAGATGGTGCTCGTCATCGACCGCGACGTCGTCGCGGGGGAGGGCGTCGAAGACGCGAGCCCGGCCGCGGGCGTGGCCGAGCTGGTCGCGGCGTTCGAGGCGGAAGGGCTCGACCAGCGCGCCGCCCTCAAGCGCGCCGCGCGCGAGCTGGGGCTGACGCGCGACGAAGCCTACAGACGCCTCACCTCCGAGCGCGCCCGCTCGAAAGGCCGCGGCGAGTAGGGCGGTTTTCGAGTCGGCTCACGGCACTCCGGAAGATTAACCGCGGAGACGCGGGGATGCGGCTAAAAGCTTCAGGCCGTTTTAGCCGCGTCCCCGCGTCTGCGCGGTTAATTCGTCTTAACTTACAGGCGGGTGCGGGGACTCACGCGCCGTGCCGCAGCAGGCGGTCGAGCCAGAGGTTGGAGAGCTTCTCCTGGACGGTGTTGGCGCGCAGGCGCGCGTTGAGGTGCTGGAAGTCGACGAGGTCGAGCGGCTGGTCCTGGTTGAAGCAGGAGAAGACGAAGGACTCCGCGCCCGTCTCGGGGTCGACGTGCTTGCAGAGGCACTGCGCGCAGACCTCCTTCATCATGCACTGCATCGGGCTGTTGATGGAGCCGACGGCGACGTGGCCGGGCTTCAGGTGCCCGGCGAGCACGCCGTGGCGCGCGGCCTTGACCGCGGCCATCATGCGGTCGGAGCCGATGGCGATGACGCGGTCTACTTCGCGCAGGTCGAAGGGCGGGGGGCCGAAAGCGCCCTCGGCGTAGGACGTCATGGCCTGGACGATGTTGCCGCGGAAGTGTCTGTCCTGCGGGCGGCGCGGCTCCACCTCCGCCCCGGCGTCCGTCGACCAGATGACGATGTCGGTCGCCTCCTCGATCTCCTCGCGCTTGAAGAGGTCGCGGCCGTCCTTGTAGCCCGCGAAGTAGACGACGCGGTTCCCGGCGGCCTTCAGCGCCTTCGCGATGGAGAAGAGCACGGCGTTGCCGAGCCCCCCGCCCGCGAGCAGCACCGTCTCGCCCTCGGGAATCTCGGTCGGCGTCCCCGTCGGCCCCATCACGACGACCTGCTGCCCCGGCCGCAGCAGCGCGCACTGGCGCGACGATGCGCCCATCTCAAGCACGATGAGGCTGAGGAGCCCCGCCTCCCTGTCCACCCACGCGCCCGTCAGCGCCAAGCCCTCCATCGTCAGCCGCGTGCCGTCGACCGTGGGCGCGTCGGTCTCGTAGTTCTGGAGGCGGTAGAACTGGCCGGGGTGGAACTTGCGCGCCTGCATCGGCGCGCGCACGACGACCTCGATGATGGTCGAGGTCAGGCGCTCGACGCGCTCGACGCGCGCGACGAGGTTCTCGTCGAACGTCTCGGCGAGCCGCGCGAAGGCCGCGTCGCGCGCCGGCTGGTCTTCGGGCCTGAGCGCCGCGACCTCTTCGGCGAAGAGCGCGACGACCTCGGGGAAGCCGTCCTTCGCCGACGCCATCGCCTTGACGACGTTGCCCGCGTAAACCGGGTGGTTGTCGCCGTAGTAGCTGACGAAGCGCCCGCCGTCCTCGTACGACGTGAAGAAGCCGCGCTCGCCCTTCGCCGCCGGGACGAGGCGGAACTTACCCCCGGCGTCCCTTTCGACCTTGTGCGGCGCGAAGAACTCGCGCCAGTCGTCGAGCGCGAAGGTGCCGGGCCGCTCGCGCTCGTAGATGGTGTTGGGGCTCGTCCCGGCGGCGACGCAGACCGTGCGCGCGGGGACGCGCAGGCGGTCTTCGCAGTTGACGTGCCACTTCCCCGTCGCCGGGTCGCGCGTCACGCGCTCGAAGAGGACGGCGGCGACCGCGCCGTGCTCGTCCGCGACGGCCTCGGCCGGCGACATGTTCTCGATGATGTGGATGCCCTCTTCGAGCGCCTTGGCGACCTCCTCGTGGTTGAGGCGGTAGGCCGGCGAGTCGACGAGGCGCTTGCGGTAGACGATTGCCACGCCGCCCCACGAGCGCACGAGCGGCACGAAGTCCGGCTCCTCGCCCGCCGCGGCGGCGCGCTCGCGCTCGGCTCGCACCGCGCGGCCGTGCGCGACGTACTCCGCGAGCGTCTCGCGCTCCTCCGCGTCGAACCTCTTCCAGACCTCGCCCTCGCCGAACTCGGCCGCCAGCGCCTCGAAGCGTTCGAGCATCTTCTCGACCTGCACGGGGTAGTAGGCGAAAAGCTCGGTCGCGGTGTCGACGGCCGTCAGGCCGCCGCCGATGACGACCGCGGGCAGGCGCACCTGCAGGTTCGCCATCGAGTCGCGCTTGGCCGCGCCCGTCAACTGCAAGGCCATCAGGAAGTCCGACGCCTTGCGTATGCCGCGGATCAGGTTGTTCTTCATCGAGACGAGCGTCGGCTTGCCCGCGCCCGTCGCCACCGCGACGTGGTCGAAGCCCATCTCCCAGGCGTCTTCGATGGAGAGCGTCCCGCCGAGGCGCACGCCGCCGTAGAAGCGGAAGCGGTCGCGCCGCGCCAGGGTCATGTGCATCAGCGTCAGAAAGTTCTTGTCCCAGCGCACGGTGATGCCGTACTCCGAGACGCCGCCGAAGCCCGCGAGCACGCGCTCGTCCAACTCGCCGCCTATCTCGCGCGCGTCGCGGACGGCGCGCGGCACGACGCGGCCGCCGTCGCCCGTCAGCCCCTCGTCGAGCGGCTCTATCTTCAGGCCGTCGATGCCGATGACGCCGAAGCCCTCGTTGAGGAGGAAGTGCGCGAGCGTGTAGCCGGCGGGCCCGAGGCCGACGACCAGAACGTTCTTCCCGTTGTAGGGGAGCGCGTAAGGGCGCTTGGCGTTGAGCGGGTTCCAGCGCGTGAGCAGGCCGTAGATTTCGACGCCGAAGGGGAGCGAGAGCACGTCCGTCAGCACGCCCGTCTCGGCCTGCGGGATGTTGACCGGCTCCTGCTTCTGGAAGATGCACGACTTCATGCAGTCGTTGCAGATGCGGTGGCCGGTGCCGGGGCACATGGGGTTGTCGATGACGACGACGGCGAGCGCGCCGATGGGGTCGCCGTCGCGCTGGAGGACGTGCATCTCGGAAATCTTCTCGTCGAGCGGGCAGCCGCCGAGGACGATGCCGAGCGGGTTCTTCTTGAAAGACCCGTCGCGCTCCTTCAAGCCCTTCGAGCAGGAGTCCTTGTCGCGCTCGTGGCAGTAGAGGCAGTAGTGAACCTCTTCGAGCACCTCGCGCTGCGTGAAACGCTGGTCGGTGAGTTTGAAGCCGTCGCGGCGGCGCAGGTTCTTGCCGAGGCCGCGCATCAGCTCGGGCAGGTCGGCCTCTGGGCGTTCGAGTTGGACGAGGTGCTCGTAGTTGAGCGGGTGCGGGAAGCGGAACGAGACCCACGCCTTCACGCGCTCGCGCGCGTCCGGCCTCAAAGCGTGCGCCGCCGCCCACGCTTCGACGAGCCGCAGCGCGGCGCGAACGAAGGCTCGATTTTCGTCAGCGCCGCCCTCGTCACCCTCCGCGCGCCACGCCGCGAGCGCCGCCCCGGCCGCCGTCCCCGCGAGCTTCGACGCTGCGGCCCCGGCCTCGCGCGCGCGCTCGTCAGACCAAGCCTCCTCCTGCCGCACGCCCTCCTTCGGGTAGTTCTTCTCCCATTCGAGCAGCCGGACGGTCATGCGCGCCACGCCCAGCTCGCGGTCGTCGCCGAGCGTGTCGGCGAACGCCGCGTGCCGCAGGCGTTCGAGCGCCGCGTCCGCCGCCCCCACGTCCACGGCCGCGGCCCTCTCCGCCGGGAAGCTCTTCGTCGCGCGCCGCTGGACGAACTGCTTGAACTGGAAGACCGGGTCCTGCGCCCTGATGCCCTCCGCCAGCCGCCCGCGCTCCGACTCGACGCGGAACAGACGCGCGACGAACCGCGACAGGTGCGGCGCGGCCGCGATGAGCAGGTCGGACTCGGCCCTCGTCCCCTTCAAATTCTCGCCGCGGGACGCTACGTACTCCGCCAGCGCGTCGTGCAGCGCCGAGTCCTCCCGCCCGACCTCCGCGTAGAACGCCTCGGCCAGCGCGCGCAGGCGCTCCGGCCGGTAGAGGTCGCCGTAGGTGAAGCCTTCGACGCCGAGGGGGAAGTCGGCCGGTGTCTGACTGTCGGTTCTGTTTTGGCGCGCGGCGTCGTTCGATTCGACGAAGAGGTTCTCTACCATTTATGAAGTGCCCGGCCCTCTGAAGACTTTGCTGACGGGGAGCGTTTACCTGCGTGCGGGTCTGCCGCCGAAGGCGCGCGGGCCGAAGTATAACACCGCCCCCGCCGCCCGCCGAAAGACGCGCCCCGCGCGCCCGTTGTCCCCGGCAGACGCGCCCGCGCGCCCCGACCCGCGTCGCGCCCGACGCCCCCGCCGCGCCCGCCCCGGCGCTTGCCAACACACACCGACGCATCTATAATCGCCTCGCTTTTTGGCGCGTTGGTGTAGTCGGCTAACACGCCGCCCTCTCAAGGCGGAGACCACGGGTTCGAGTCCCGTACGCGCTATTCAACTCCCTGA
>DASVSK010000696.1:0-1681 GCA_036388135.1 Pyrinomonadaceae bacterium
CCCCCCCCCCCCCCGCCCCTCACCGCGTTAGAAAATCTCTGAGCCTTTGCGGACGACCGACCACGCGACGTCGGTGAGCGTGTGGCTGGCCGCCCCCCACCAGAGGCCGGCGAGCGCGGCGAACAGCACGCGCGGGCCGACGCCGTAGACGGCCGCCGTCGCCTCGGCCAGTTGCCACGCCTGCGCGACCTCGCGCCAGCCGGGCGGCGTGCCCCCGGCGAGCAAGACCGCGCGCGCGTAGACGCAGGCCCACGCCAGAAGCGTCACGACCGCCGCGAAGTAGACGACGCGGATGAGCGTGCCGAAGACGATGCCGTGCGACCAGCGCGAGCGGTGCCGGAAGGCGACCTTGTACGGAAACCAAAGGAACCGCAGCGGCCCCCAGCGCGTGTACTGACGCGACTGTATGTCCAGGTCGGGCCCGAACATCAGCCCCCCGAACAGCATCGCGCCCGTCGCCACCGCGCTCAGCAGAAGGCTCCCCGTCAGCCCCCACGCCGCCGCGAACGTCGGCGGCGCCAGCACGAGCGTGACCATGTCGTGGGTCTTTCCTGAAGGCATAAAGTCAGTAGTCAGTAGATAGTAGTCAGTAGACAGTAGAAAGAAGATGTTTTCTACTGTCTACTGACTACTGTCTACTGACTACTGCTTATAGCACGCGCCGCGCGCCCGAGACCAGCCGTTTGCCCGCGGGGGGGCGGCCGTGTACACTGTGCAGCTTCGTCGGAACAGTCATGGGTAAAAAGGGGAAAGCTCAGGAATTTTTCGAGTACGCGGCCGCGCGCGCCGTGCTCTCGGGGCTCGGCGCGCTGCCGCGGCCGGCGGCGGTCGGGGTCGGGCGCTCGCTCGGCCGCGCCGCCTACGCGCTCGCCGGCGGACTGAGGCGGACGGGACTGCGCAACCTCCAACTCGCCTTCCCCGAGATGGCCGAGCGCGAGCGCCAGCGGATTCTGCGGCGCTCGTTCGAGAGCCTCGGCCGCCAGCTCGGCGAGGTCAGCCAGTTTCCCCGCGCCACGCCCGACCGGCTGCGCGCCGTCGCGGAGTACGACTCGGAGGACGTGAAGCTCCTCGACGTCGCGCGCGAGCGCGGCCGCGGCGTCATCTTCCTCACCTCGCACCTCGGCGCGTGGGAGATGCTCTGCTTCGCGCACTCCGCGCTCTACGAGCCCCTGAGCTTCCTCGTCCGACCCATCGACAACCCGCGCATCGACCGCATGGTCGAGCGCCTGCGCACGCGCTTCGGCAACCGCCCCATCGACAAGAAGGCCGCGGCGCGCTCCGCGCTCAAGCTCCTCAAGCAGGGCGGCACGCTCGGCGTCCTCGCCGACCTCAACACGCAGGAGCGCGAGGGCGTCTTCGTCCCCTTCTTCGGCCACCTCGCCTGCACGACGGCCGGCGTGGCGACGCTCGCGCTGCGCACCGACGCCACCGTCATCCCGGTCTGCGCGCCCTGGGACGAGCGGAGGGGCAAGTTCGTCTTCCGCGGCGGCCCCGTCATCGAACTCGTCCGCACCGGCGACGACCGACGCGACGTGGAGGTCAACACGGCCAACTTCACCGCCGCCATCGAGCGCCACGTCCGCATGTTCCCAGACCAGTGGCTCTGGATACACAAACGCTGGAAGACCAGACCCCAGGGCGAGCCCGACCTCTACGCACGGCCGACACAATTACCCTCCGA
>DASVSK010000697.1:0-4974 GCA_036388135.1 Pyrinomonadaceae bacterium
TGAGCTTCTCCTTGTAGGTCGTCGCCACCGAGACCGAGTCGAAGACGGCGTCCACCGCGACGTTCGCGAGCTGCTTCTGCTCGTTCAGAGGGATGCCCAGCTTCTCGAAGGTGCGCAGAAGCTCCGGGTCGACCTCGTCGAGGCTCGCCTTCGTCGCCTTCTGCCTGGGCGCGCTGTAGTAGATGATGTCCTGGTAGTCGACCTCCGGATACTTGAGGTTTGGCCAGTGCTTCGGCTCGCGCATCGTGAGGAACTGGCGGTACGCCTTGAGGCGGAACTCAAGCATCCACTCCGGCTCGCCCTTCTTCTCGCTGATGAGGCGGACGGTCTCCTCCGTCAGCCCCCTCGGTATCATGTCCGACTCGATGTCGGTGACGAAGCCGTACTTGTACTCTTTGTTGGTAAGTAGCTCGATTGTGCTCATCTGATGACCGTTTCCCTGAAAATCTCTCTCGCCCGGCTGAAAAAAACTTACCGCGCCCGCTCGCCCGCCTGCGCCGCCTCCGGCCGCAAGCCCTGAATCTGGTGGAGCGTGGTGTCGACCCCCGCCTCCGTCCCGGCGAGCTGCGCCAGCGTGATGCCCGAGAGCGCGCGCTCGACGACCTCGTGGACGTTGACGAGGACGGAGCGGATGCCGCACCCGCCCGTGTGGACGCACGAGTCGAGCACGCCCGCGTAGGTCTTGCAGTGCCCCTCGACCTCGCCCGCGTCGAGCACCTTGATGATCTCGCTCAGCCTGACCTCCGAGGCCGGGCGCGTGAGCATGTAGCCGCCCTTCGTCCCGCGGATGGAGGTGACGAGCCCGGCCTTGTTCAAAAGCCAGAGCACCTTGCCCGCGTTCGCCTGCGACAGCCCCTCGCGCTCGGCAATCTGCCCGAGGGTCAGGAACTCGCCCGCCCCCAGCCGCGCCAGTTGCAGCAGGCACCGCAGACCGTACTCTTCCTGTGCCGAGACCTTCATAAAACACCCGTAAACCGCCCCGCAATCTCTAACGCCCAGCCATACTAGACATACCTGATTTTTTTGTCAAGATTGGTTAGACGCCCCGGCGGGGGCGGCGGTTGTACGGTTAAGCTGTTGACAGGTTACGGTTTAGTGTCGGGAGTCGGCGGGCATTCTGAGGGCTCGTCCGGTTCACCTGCGCCACTCGTCGATGAGGGACGCGACCAGCCCCGACCAGCCGGTCTGGTGCGAAGCGCCGAGCCCCATCCCCGTGTCGCCGTGGAAGTATTCGTAGAAGAGCAGGAGGTCGCGCCAGTGCGGGTCTTGCTGAAATTTGGCGTACCAGCCGTGGGCGGGTCTGCGCCCTTCGGCGTCGCGCGTGAAGATTTTGATGAGGCGGTCGGCGAAGCCGCGCGCCATGTCGTCGAGCTTGACGGGGGGCTCGCCCTCGACGGGGCTGTCTATGGCGAACTGGTGGCCGTAGGCCTTGCCGAGCTTGCGCAGGGACTCGATCATCATGAAGGTGGTCGGGAACCAGACGGGGCCGCGCCAGTTCGAGTTGCCGCCCTTGAGCATCTCGCGCGACTCGGCCGGCTCGTAGCCGACCTGCGCGCCGCCGAGGCGGAAGGGCCGGTGCTCGTGAAACTTCGAGAGGCTGCGCAGCCCGTACTCGGAGCGGAACTCGGTCGGGTCCCAGACGCGCTCCAGCAGCCCGCGCATCTGCTCCGGGTTGACGATGGCGAGCACGTGGACGCGCTTCCCGTCGTGCTCAAGGGTCGTCACGCACCGCTGGACGATGTCCTGCCGGTTCTCCAGAAACCACCGGAGGCTCCGCCGGAAGTCCGGGAAGGGCTCTATCCAGTCCTCCTCCAGGCGCTCGATGGCGTAGAGCGGGATGAGGCCGACGAGCGAGCGGACGCGGAACTTCTGGAACGAGCCGTCGGCGTGGCTCAGGACGTCGTAGAAGAACTTGTCGCGGTCGTCCCACAGCTCGAAGCCGCCCGCGCCCATCTGCTTCATCGCCGCGCCGATGTAGGCGTAGTGCTGGAAGAACTTCGTCGCCAGCGCCTCGTAGACGCGGTTCTCCTTCGCCAGCTCCAGCGCGATGCGCATCAGGTTCAGGCAGAACATGCCCATCCACCCGGTCGCGTCCGACTGTTCGAGCCGCGCGCCGTCGGGCAGCGGCCGGCTGCGGTCGACGAGCGTGATGTTGTCGAGCCCGAGGAAGCCGCCCTCGAAGACGTTGTTGCCCTCGCCGTCGACCTTGTTCACCCACCAAGCGAAGTTGATGAGGAGCTTGTGGAAGCACTTCTCAAGGAACTCGCGGTCGGCCCTCCCCGTGCGCAGCCTGTCCATGTTGTAGACGCGCCAGACGGCCCAGGCGTGGACGGGCGGGTTGAGGTCTGAGAACTCCCACTCGTACGCGGGGAGCTGCCCGTTCGGGTGCTGGAACTGCTCGAAGAGGAGGAGCCAGAGCTGCTCCTTGGCGAACTCCGGGTCGACGAGCGCGAGCGGCACGCAGTGGAACGCCAAGTCCCACGCCGCGAACCACGGGTACTCCCACTTGTCCGGCATCGAGAGCACGCGCATCGAGTTGAGGTGCTTCCAGTGAGAGTTGCGAATCCCCTTGCGCGACTCGGGCGGCGGCCACGCGGGGTTGTCGCCGTCGAGCCAGACGTTGACGTCGTAGATGTAAATCTGCTTCGTCCAGAGCATCCCCGCCAGCGCCTGACGCTGCACGCGGCACTCGTCCTCGGTGGCCTTCGGCGGGTGAATCTCCTTATAAAACTCGTCGGCCTCCCGACGTCGCAGGGCGACCACCTCATCGACGTCGCGAAGCGGCTCGTCCGACCGCGCGTCCGTCAGCCGCAGCCGCACGACGACCGAGCCGCCCGCCGGGACGTTCAGATTCGCGTAATGGACGCACGCCTTCGTCCCCGTCTGCTCGGGGTTGACGGCGGCGCGCTCGCCGCCCGTCACGTAGCGGTGGAAGGCGTCCTTGACGTAAGGCTTGCGGCTCCGCGCCCCCGCCCCCCAGACGCGCTGGTTGTTCGTCTCGTTGAAGGTGAAGAGCGGCAGCCCGCCCGCCTGTGCGTAGAGGTAGCGCCTGCCGAGCCTGTAGTCGAAGGTGAGACCGGGCACGGGCCCCGCGGGCTCGTCGGTCGCTTCGAGGCAGGTGAAGTCGAGGCCCGAAGCGCCTAACGTGATGGACGGCTCGGGGCGCGCGTCGGGCCACCAGGCCCATGTGTTGCGGAACCAGAGCTGCGGCAGGAGGTGGAGCGCCGCGTCCTCGGGGCCGCGGTTGAAAGCCTCGACGCGGACGATGACGTCCTCCGGCCCAGCCTTCGCGTACTCGACGAAGACGTCGAAGTAGCGGTCGTCGTCGAAGACGCCCGTGTCGAGCAGCTCGTACTCCGGCGCGCCCGCGCCGCGCGCTCGGTTCTCGCGAATCAGTTTCTCGTAAGGGTAGGGCCCCTGCGGGTACTTGTAGAGGAACTTCATGTAGGAGTGCGTCGGCGTCGAGTCGAGGTAGAAGTAGTACTCCTTGACGTCCTCGCCGTGGTTCGCCTCCGAGGCGACGCAGCCGAACAGCCGCTCCTTCAATATCGGGTCGCGCCCGTTCCAGAGCGCGAGCGAGAAGCAGAGGACCTGATAGCGGTCGCAGATTCCGGCGAGCCCGTCCTCGCCCCAGCGGTAGGCGCGCGAGCGCGCGTGGTCGTGCGGGAAGTAGGCCCAAGCGTTTCCGTCCGCGCTGTAGTCCTCGCGCACGGTCCCCCACGCGCGCTCCGCCATGTACGGCCCCCACTTCCGCCAGGGGTGTACGGGCGAGTCGTGCTTCTCGCGGATTCTTTCCTGTTCTCTGTTCGGCATCGGGCGGCTAAGAAAGGGGGGCCAAGCGGGCGCGCCGCGGGTTCATTCCAGTCCCGCCGCGGCGTCGCGGTCGACGAACCATTCGAGCGTGCCGTCGTGCGGCCGTATCAGTTGGGAAGGAAGGCGCGAAGGGTCGCGCCCGCCTCTTAGAACTTCGCGCAGTCGCCCAGCCTTGGCCGCGCCGTTGACGAGGAAGATGACGTGGCGCGCGGCGTTGACGGCGGGCGCGGTCAGCGTGACGCGCCACGCGCCGAGCTTCTCGACCCAGTTGGCGGCGACCCAGGCGCGGCGCTCCCCGAGCGCGGCCGTGCCGGGGAAGAGCGAGGCCGTGTGGCCGTCGTCGCCCATGCCGAGCAGGACGAGGTCGAGCCGCGGCCATTCGACGTCGCCGAAGAGGCCGCGCATCTCCGACTCGTACTCGCTGGCGTTGGCCGCGGCGTCGCCCAGGCCCTCGATGCGGTGGACGTTTCTTTCGGGTATCCCCACGCGCGAGAGCAGCGCCTCGTTCGCCATGCGGTAGTTGCTGTCGGCGTGGTCGGGCGGCACGGCGCGCTCGTCGCCGAAGAAGACGTGGACGCCCGTCCAGTCGACGAGGCCGCGGAACTCTTCGCCCGCGAGCAGCTCGTAGACCCTGCGCGGCGTCGAGCCGCCGGCGAGCGCGAGCGTGAAGAGTCCGCGCGCCCCGGCCGACTCGCGCGCCAGCCCCGCGACGCGCACGGCGGCGGCGCGCGCGACCCCGTCCGGGTCGTCGAAGACTTTCAACTCGGGCTCACGCGTCGGCGGCTGCATGCGCCCTCAGTCCGCCGCCAGCGCGTGGCGCGCCGCGCCGTAGAGCGCGGTCTTGTCGTCGAGGATGACGCGGACGGGGATGGATTTGACGAGGGCCGACATGCGCCCCTTGTCGCCGTAGTGACGCACGAAGGCCCCGTCCTTCAGCTTCCCCATGATCTTCGGCGCGATGCCGCCGCCGACGTAGAGCCCGCCGACGGACTTCAAAAGCAGCGCGAGGTTCCCGGCCACCGCGCCGTAAATCTCGACGAACATCTGGAGCGCCGTCCCGGCCAGCTCGCTGCGCCCCGCGAGCGCGGCGCGCGAGATGGCGGCGCTCGGGTCGCCCGCCCCGATCTCCTCGGCCAGCCACGCCGGCTCCTCGAAGTGGCC
>DASVSK010000698.1:0-2663 GCA_036388135.1 Pyrinomonadaceae bacterium
CACGACGATGTACGCGACGAAGAGGCCGATCACCACCGTCGCGCGCCCGTGCGCGGAGACGAAGGGCTCGCTCGCCGTGAGCCCCGACGCCGACGGCGTCGGGGCCTGATTTACCGGAGTCATCATTGTGTTTTGAACTCCCGCGGTCGTGAAGTCCCCGCGGCCCGGCCGCGAGGGTTTGAGGGGTCAGTCGGCCGTCATGGTCACGGGCCGGCGCGAGGTCAGCTCGCGCCACGTGAGCGGCTGGGTGCCGTCGTCGAGCCTGACCATCGAGATGCAGCCGGGGACGGGGCAGACGAGGTAGCAGAGGTTGCAGCCGACGCACTCCTGCTCGTCGACGACGGGGAAGCGCCCGGCCTCGAGCCGCACGAGCGGGATGCACTGGTGCGCGCCGTCCTCGCAGGCGACGTGGCAGAGGTTGCACTGGATGCACTTGGCGTGGTCGATGCGCGCGACCGTCTTGTAGTTGAGGTCGAGGTTGCCCCAGTCGGTGACGCGCGGCGCGCTCGCGCCGACGAAGTCGCGCACGGAGGCGAAGCCCTTGTCGTCGAGGTAGTTCGAGAGCCCGTCGATCATGTCCTCGACGATGCGGTAGCCGTAGTGCATGACGGCGGTGCAGACCTGCACGGTCGAGGCCCCGAGCGCGAGGAACTCGGCCGCGTCGCGCCAGTTCGAGATGCCGCCGATGCCCGAGACGGGGACGCCGACCTCCGGGTCGCGCGCCAGCTCCGAGACCATGTTGAGCGCGATGGGCTTGACGGCGGGGCCGCAGTAGCCGCCGTGCGCGGCCATCCCGTTGACGTTCGGGTGCGGGACGAGCGTGTCGAGGTTGACGCCCATCACCGAGTTGATGGTGTTGATGAGCGAGAGCGCGTCGGCCCCGCCGCGCACGGCCGCGCGGGCGGGCGGGTTGATGCTCGTCACGTTCGGCGTGAGCTTGACGATGACGGGTAGCGTGGCCGCCTCCTTCACCCACTCCGTCACCATGCAGGTGTACTCGGGCACCTGCCCCATCGCCGCGCCCATCCCGCGCTCGCTCATCCCGTGCGGGCAGCCGAAGTTCAGCTCGAAGCCGTCGCAGCCCGTGTCCTCCGCGCGCTTGACGATCTCGTGCCACGCCTCGCGCTTCGACTCGACCATCAGCGAGACGATGACCGCGTGCTTCGGGTACTTGCGCTTGACCTCGCGTATCTCGCGGAGGTTGACGTCGAGCGGGCGGTCGGTGATCAGCTCGATGTTGTTAAGCCCCATCATGCGCTGCGGGCCGTAGTCGACCGAGGCCAGGCGCGAGCAGACGTTGCGGATGGGCTCGCCCAGGGTCTTCCACACCGCGCCGCCCCACCCGGCGTCGAACGCGCGCTCGACCATCGAGCCCATGTTGGTCGGCGGGGCCGACGCCAGCCAGAAGGGGTTGGGGCTTTCGATGCCCGCGAAGTTAACTTTCAAGTCTGCCATGTCTCAAACTCCTCACTCCGAGGCGGAGCCTCCATCGTCGGGGACGCCGCGGCGCGCTAGTGCGCCTTCAGGTTCTGCGTCTCCTCGTGCAGGGGCACGCGCGCGCCCGCGAACTCGACGCGCTCGCCCGAGAGCGCAAGGTGTATGCCCTGCGCGGCGAGCTTGCCCATCTGCGAGGCGTCGACCGCCTCGCGCCCGCCGTTGACGCAGTCGCCGCCCGCGAAGAACTTCGGGTTGCCGGTGCGCATCGTCTCCGGCTCGACGCGCACGCGCCCCGCGGCGTCCACCTCGACGCCGGGGATGCCCGCGAAGAACTCGCGCATCTTCTGCTGCCCCGTCGCCTTGATGACCGTGTCGGCCGGGACGACGAACTCCGAGCCCTCCAGGGGTCTGACCGAGCGCCGCCCCGACGAGTCGGGCTCGCCCAGCTCCGTGCGGACGCAGCGCAGCCCGGCGACGCGAGCGCCCGACTCGTCGGCGAGAATCTCGACCGGCGCGGTCTGCCAGAGGAACTCGACCGCGTCCTGCTTGGCGAGCGTGTACTCGTACTCGTAGGCGGGCATCTCGGCGGGGCCGCGCCGGTAGACGAGCATCACGCGCTCCGCGCCGAGGCGGCGCGCCTGCGTGACGGCGTCGATGGCCGTGTTGCCCGCGCCGACGACGGCGACCGCGCGCCCCAGCGGCACCGTCTCCCAGCGGCGCGACTTGATGCGCTCGATGACGTGGAGCGCGTCGTAGACGCCCTCCAGCTCCTCGCCCGGTATGTTCAGACGCCCCGTCTCGCCCAGGCCGACGCCGAGGAAGACGCCGTCGTGCCTGCCCTCAAGCTCCTCGACCGTGACGTCGCGGCCGACCTCCGCGCCCAGCCGGAACTTGACGCCGAGCCGCTCGACCATCCGCGCCTCGTCGGTCGAGACGCGCTGCCGCATCTTGTACTCGGCCATCCCGTAGGTGTCGAGTCCGCCCGGCAGGTCCTTGCGCTCGTAGACCGTCACGTCGTAGCCGAGCCGCGCCAGGTAGGTCGCGCAGGAGAGGCCGGCGGGCCCCGAGCCGACGACCCCGACCGACTTGCCGTTCGGCGCGCCCGCCTTCAGCACGTCGCGCCCCGCGCCGAACGCGAAGTCGGTGGCGTAGCGTTGCAGCCGCCCGATCTCGATGGGCTTCTGCATCAGCGTCTTCTCGACGCACGCGCCCTCGCACAAGACCTC
>DASVSK010000699.1:0-4694 GCA_036388135.1 Pyrinomonadaceae bacterium
CTGCGCGGCGCTGCAGGAGAACCTTCTCGAATCCGAGCTCTTCGGCCACGAAAAGGGGGCGTTCACCGGGGCTGACAAGCAGCGCGTGGGACGCTTCGAGCAGGCGGACGGCGGGACGCTCTTCCTCGACGAGATAGGCGACATGAGCCTGCCCCTTCAGTCGAAGCTGCTGCGCGTTTTGCAGGAGCGCGAGTTTGAAAAGCTCGGGTCTTCGCGCACCGTCAAGGTGGACGTGCGCGTGGTGGCCGCGACCAGCGCAGACCTCCAGAGGCGCATCGACGAGGGCGCTTTCCGCCCCGACCTTTATTACCGCCTGAACGTCGTCCACCTGCGTCTGCCGCCGCTGCGGGAGCGGCGCGAGGACGTGCGCCCGCTCGCCGAGCACTTGCTGACGAAATTTTGTGCGGGCGTGGGGCTGCCCCCGAAGTCCGTCTCCGAAGAGGCTTGGGAGGCGCTCGCCGCCTACCGCTGGCCGGGCAACGTGCGTCAACTCCAGAACGCGGTCGAGCGCGCCGCGGTGCTGACGGGCGGGGCGACCGAAATCCAACTTCAAGACCTGCCCGAGGAGGTGCGCGAGGCGTTCGCCGCCGAGGGCGGGCCCGGGGCGGCCACGAACGCCGGGCTGAAGGCCGGGCGACAGCCGCCGGACATTCCCGACGACGGCGTCGACTTCGACGCGGTCGTCACGAAGGTGGAGCGCGACTTGCTGTTGCAGTCACTCGCCAAGGCGGGCGGCAACAAGATGCGCGCCGCGCAACTGCTCGGCATGAAGCGCACGACCTTCGTCGAGAAACTAAAGCGCCTCGGCATCGAGTGGGACAAGGAAGAGGCGGGGCCGCAGAGAGAATAGCGAGCCCCGCGCGTGGCGTCAAAAATTTGACGCCGCCCACCATCCCGCGTCAGTTTTCCGATACCGCCCGCGCCCGAAACGGCCGGGCCGAAGCAGGCCGGACGGCCGGTCATCTCTGAAAAGCCGCACAACTGAAGCTTAGTCTTCCATTCCCTGCCCGCTCCGAGCCTCCGCCCTCACGCCCCGCAGACGTTGCACGGGATTTGCACGTCCGTTCACGGCCCCACACTCCCCTGTGGGTCTTTGACACTCCCAGCGTGCATGAGAGGACATCCAATGAACCCCAAACAATCCCCACTGCCGACGACTCTGCTGTGTCTCGCGCTGTTGCTGTCGCCCTTCGCGGGGCTGCGCGCGGCGCGTGCCGAAGTCCCCGACCTCGGCTCACCCGCCGAGGTCGTCTCCGCCCCGGTCGTAAAAATATCTCCCGACCTGCTGCCCCCCGCGCCCGCCGCCGCGGACTCGCAGAGAGACGCGTCGCCCGTCTCCGAGCCCGTGCGCGCCATCGTCCAGACGGAGGGTCAGCCCGGCGCTCTGCTCGAACAGCTCATTGTCGCGCGGGGCGGGAGCGTGCTGCGCCGCTACGGCAGCTTCAAGGCGTTCGCCGTGGAGCTGCCCGCCGAGGCGCTGGGCGCGCTGGCCGAACTGCCCGAGGTCAGATACATCTCGAAGGACAGGCCCACCCGGATGCTCGGCCACGTGTCGCTGACGACGGGCGCGGACGCGGTTCGCACGCAGCCCGCCAACGGCGGCGGCAGCTACACGCTCGACGGCACCGGCTTAGGCATCGCCGTCATCGACTCCGGCGTCTCGGCCTCGCACGCCTCTTTCGACGACCAGAACAGCGCCAGCCGCATCGTCGCCGACGTGAACTTCACCGGCTCCGGCTCGGCCGCGGGCGACCCCTTTGGACACGGGACGCACGTCGCGGGGCTCGCCGCCGGAAACGGCTCGGTCGCGAGCGGCGCTTACACGGGTGTGGCCCCGAACGCGAACGTCATCAACCTGCGCGCGCTCGACGCGCAGGGCGTGGGCACGACGGCCAGGCTGCTGGACGCGCTCGAATGGGTGATGGACAACCGGCAACAGTACAACATCCGCGTCGTCAACATCAGCCTGGGCACGCCGGCCGTCGACTCGTACCTTTACGACCCGCTCTGCCTCGCCGTGCGGGAGCTCGTGGACGCGGGGGTGGTGGTCGTGGCCGCCGCGGGCAACGAGGGGAAGAACGCAGACGGCGACAAGGTCTACGGCCTCATCCACTCGCCGGGCAACGAGCCGTCGGCCATCACGGTCGGGGCGTCGAACACCTTCGACACCGACGCGCGCTCGGACGACGGCGTGACGACCTACAGCTCGCGCGGGCCGACGCGCTCCTACTGGACGGACTCGTCTAACGTCGTCCACCACGACAACCTCGTCAAGCCCGACCTGGTCGCGCCCGGCAACAAGCTCGTCTCGGCCGAGTCCGCGGGCAACGCGCTCGTCACCGCGCACCCCGGACTCGAAGCCTACACGGACGGCGACCCCGACCACGCGATGATGCGCCTGAGCGGAACCTCGATGGCGACGCCGCTCGTCTCAGGGGCGGCCGCGCTGCTCTTGCAGGCCAACCCCTCGCTCACGCCGAACATGGTCAAGATGATTCTCATGTACACGGCGCAGCCGCTCGCCGGCTTCAACATGCTGGAGCAGGGCGCGGGCGAGCTGAACGTAGAGGGCGCGGTGCGCCTCGCGACGCTCATGCGCACGGACTGCTCAAGCGGGCTGGCGCTGGGCGACTCGCTGCTGACGGCCTCGTCGCCGACGCACTCGACGACCATCGCCGGCTTCCAGTTCCCGTGGGCGGGCGGCGGCGTCGCCGGGCACACTTACGTGAGCGGCACGGAACTGATAACGCAGTACCAGAAGGTCTACGACCTCGGGACGCTCCTCGCCGACGGCATCCTCGCCTCCGACGGCATCCTCGCCAGCGACGCGACGCTGTACACCGACGGCATCCTCGCCTCCGACTCGATATGGACGAGCGACGGCCAGCCGCTCGGCGGCGGCTCCTTCTTCCTCGGCACGGGCATCCTCGCCTCGGACGGCATCCTCGCCTCCGACGGAATCCTCGGGGGCGACGGGATTCTCGCCAGCGACGGCATCCTCGCCAGCGACACGACGACGACCCACACGCTCGCGGGCGGCGACTGAAATCCCGCCCGGCGACTAACGTACTAATTCGACGGCTGAACTATTGGAGGACTTGGACGTGCGGGAGAGGATTGTGAGCAAAGCGACGGGCGGGGGCGGCGAGGTCGCGGCGGGCGCGTCCGGGTGGGGCGCGAAGGCGCGGTTCATGGCGCTGACGGGCGCGGCGGGCGCGGCGGTCTGCCTCGTCTCCGCATGGGGCTTGCGTTGGGCGCAGCTCGACTTGAGCTTCGCCGCCGTGGCGCTCGTCGCCGTCTTCGTGGGGGCGCGCGCCATCGTCAGGATTCCGCGCGTCAAGGGCGAGGTGACCGCCACCGACACCTTCATCTTCCTGACCATGCTGCTCTACGACGGCGAGGCCGCAATCCTCCTCGCCGTCGTGGAGGCGCTCTTCTCAAGCCTGCGCATCACGAAGACGTGGCTCACGGTCTTCTTCAACGTGGGGCTGATGGGCTGCTCGACCTTCGCCGCGGTGTGGGCCGCGCGCGCCCTCTTCGGACACATCCCCGACGCCGTCGCGGGCGAGTTCACGGCGCGCAGCGTCGGCCTGCTCTGCGCCCTCGCGCTGACCCAGTACGCGACGAACTCCGTGCTGGCGGCGGTGCGCGAAGCGCTCAGGGATTCCAAGTCGGTCTGGCGCACGTGGCGCGAGTCGTACCTCTGGATTTCGACCACGACCGTCGCGTCGGCGGCGGCGGCGATGATCGCCGCGAGGCTGATAAACGCGACGGGCATCTACTCCGTCGTCCTCATCCTGCCCATCGTCGCCGTCGTCGTCTTCGCCTACCAGACCTACCTCAAGAACGTCGAGGCGGCCGAGGCGCAGGCCGAGCAGGCGCGGCTCTACGTCAAGGAGCTGACGCGCTACGTCGAGGAGCAGGAGCGCATCCGCGTGCAGTTCTCGCAGGTCGAGAAGCTGTCGGCCGTGGGCTCGCTCGCCTCGGGCGTCGCGCACGACTTCAACAACTGCCTCGCCGTCATCTGCGGCCGCGCCGAGCTGATGCTCAAATACAACCCCGACCCGAAGACGCGGCGCGGGCTGGAGCTGATCGTCCAGTCGGCGCGCGACGGCGCGAAGACGGTCAAGCGCATACAGGACTTCGCACGCCAGCGGCAGGATCGCGACTTCGAGACGGTCTCCGTCGACCAGCTCCTGCTCGACGTGAGCGAGATCACGCGCCCGCGCTGGAAGGACAAGGCCGAGGCGGCGGGCACGCAGATAAACTTCGCCGTCTCGAACCACTCGGGCGCACAGGTGCTCGGCGACGCGTCGGAGCTGCGCGACGTGCTCGTCAACATGGTCTTCAACGCGGTGGACGCGATGCCCGAAGGCGGGCGGCTCACGCTCGCCGCCGAGCAGCGCGACGAGAAGGTGGTCGTCACGGTCGAAGACACGGGCTGCGGCATGGGCCCGGAAGTCCGCTCGCGCGTCTTCGACCCTTTCTTCACGACGAAGGGCGTTGAGGGCATGGGGCTGGGGCTTTCGGTCAGCTACGGGGTCATCCGCCGCCACGGCGGGACGATCAGGGTCGCGTCCGAGGTCGGGCGCGGCTCGACCTTCCGCGTCGTCCTCCCGCTCGTGGGTTGCGCGGGGCTGTCGCCGGACGGGGAGGCCGAGGCGGGAGCGCGCGACGCCCTGAACAAGACGTGC
>DASVSK010000700.1:0-3441 GCA_036388135.1 Pyrinomonadaceae bacterium
CGGGGTGCTACCCGCCGGTAGCGTCAACACGCGAGCCACCACCCCGACGATACCTTAAGTAGTAAGCGTTTGAAGTACGCAAAGAGTCAGGCGTTTTCCATCGGGGTGTTGATGGTTACGTAGGTAAACAAGCCGGCATAAGTTGACGCGCCGGCAGGACGAGCGAGCTCATCATGGTGAAGAGCGCGACCAGCGCGTCGGCGCGTCGGGCAAGGTTCGCCCCTTAGTGCCTGTGCTTCTCATAGCCTATCCCCATCGGTCGCATCTATATCTTGTGGTCGGGAGGGCGGGAGTAAGGCTCTCAAGGGCGTTAGAACCGCATCGGAGGCCGACCACAACTCATTATGGTGGCCCGAGGACGGAAGGGGCGGTGGGTTCTAACCGGCAGGATAAACAGAGGAGGATTTACATGAGAGTCAAAACCACGTTGGTGTTACTGGCACTTACTTTCGCGTTCGCGGGCGCGGCGCACGGGCAGGACACCCCCAACGCGAAGGATTTCGCGCACGGCAACGGGACGGTCGAGTTCGAGGACAAGGTCAGCAACTTCTCCTTCACCGCCGTACGGCAGAAGGACGGGACGGTGAAGGGGAACCTCGTCTACCACCAGCGCTCGGCCGTCAACCCGGGGAACAACATCTCCGTGCACATGAGGATTAACTGCCTCACCATCATCGGCAGGACGGCGACGATTCAGGGGGTCATCACCAAGGCCGACCCGGAGTTCGTGCTGCTCGACCCGAACGACCCGGCGAGCAGGTTCGACCTGGTCGGCGCGGCCGCGAGCCTGACGGTCCAGGATGAGGTGACGGACCAGACCACCGGCGAGGTGTCGGACCTGGCCAGCTCGCTCATCATCACGGGCGCGCCCGTCGGCTGTCAGGCGGTCTACCCGCCGTTCATGTACAGGACGACGAACGTCGTGGTGCGCGGCGCGGCGACCGCGGGTATGTAAAGCCGCCGACGTGAGGGACTGAGTAAGGGGAAGGGGGCCTGCGGAGGCCCCCTTTCAATTCGCCTATTCGGGGTCAAAGGATAGTAGGCCACCTTCTCCGGCCCCGCGGTAGTTGAACCGGGCGAGCAGGCGGTGGAAGCGCCGGGGCATCTTCTCTCCTGAATGACCTCAGAGACTTCCCGGCCCATCCGGGTGGGAGCACGGATCGCGCCGAACTTCTCTACTGTCCCGAGACGAGGAACACGTCCCACGCCCAGCGGTTCACTTTCGCGCCTCGCGCGTCGTCCACCTTCGCGCGGTAGCGGAACTGGTTGCCCAACTCGTCCGTCCGCTTCGACTCTTTATAGGATAGACTCACGTAGACTACGCCTAGGGCGGGCAGTGTGTGGAGTTCATCCGGCTCAGAGATGCCGTTTATCACGCCGTCGCCATTCCCGCCTTTCTCAAGCCCGTCGAACTCGGCAAGCTCGATGAAACCGTTACGGTGGTCGGAGGGAGGCTACGGCGTGTAGTTGCCGAACAACTCCGTCCCGTACTCGATTCTACCGTTGCCGTCGTGGTCGAGGGCGAGAAACGGAACATGGCGGTGGCCGTCCCGTTACGCTCTGCGTACGACCGGTACTTTGCCTTCACTTCCGGCCACGTTGGGTGTACGAAAGGGTGGGCGGCCCGAACTGTCACATATCCTAAGGCGGAGGATGCTATGACGATCAAGAGAGCTGCCGGTGTAATTCTCCACTTATCTTTGAGCACCGCTTCCTTGCCGTAAAGTCGGCGCGCTCCACTTAGGTGTTAGGCCAACCAAAAAGAGAAGGGGAGTATAATCGGAAAGCAATTTCTGCAACACTACCAGGATTCATGGGTCAAAGGAGTTGAAGAATGTCTGCAACGGGTGAGGACGGCGGCGGGGAAAGTTTCAAACTAGAGATTCAGGAAAAAGAAGGATGTAAAGGCGTCTTTGCAAAAGTGGACATCTTGATGGGTTCAGTCTTCAAACTGGGGGGCGTGGTCTCCGGTCATGCCGACAGGCATTCGCTTCAGCTGGGTCAGGGCAGGCATCTTCATGTCCCGGCGCGCGGGCTCGGAAGTGAGAGTCCTGACTTTTTCTGGAGGTACTTAAACCACAACTGTCAGCCTAACGGTTACATCAACACCGCGGAGTTGAGCTTTGTTGCTTTAAGCAAGATTAGTAAGGGCGAGGAATGCACTTTTAATTATTTGACGACAGAGTCTGAAATGTCGGTTCCTTTTACCTGCCGGTGCGGGGCCGTCAACTGCTTTGGGTTGATACGAGGCTACGCACATCTTAGTGCGGAGCGGAAAGAGGAGCTGGCCGCCATGGCCGTGGCCCGTCCGACTCCCGAGGCGGTGAATTAGCTGATTAGTGACACGTTAAGCGCAGAAACATTCCCGGCGCGCGACGTCGTACTTTGACGTCTGCTGCTCTGAGGGGAGGGCTCCGTGAAGGAAGTTCATCGCGGCGCTTCTCTTGGGAAGCGGCCTCGCCATCGCCGGACTTGTCGGATTGATAATTCCTCGCCGCCCGCTTATCGCCCACGCCGGATCGAGTACAGACGGCTCTCCGTCCGTATCAACAAGCGTTCACCGACCAGCGCCGGCGACGCCAGAGCCATCTCGTCCAGCTCGTTCACGTGCTGAAGCTGGAACTTCTCGCCCGCCGTGATGACGAACGTCTGCCCTTCCTCGCTCAGGCAGAACAGCATGCCGTTGTAGGCCCAGGGCGAGGTCGTGAAGGCCGCCGCCGCCGGGTCGATACGCGTCCGGTAAGTCATCTCCCCGGTCCTGGCGTCGAAGCGGCTCAGGATGCCCGTCTCGGTCAGCGCGTAGATGGCCCCCTCGTAGGCCACGGGCGTCGGCAGGTAAGTCCCGCCGCGCGGCTGCGACCAGGCGACGAACTCGTTCGACGTCTGACCTTCCTTGAGCGAGATGTCGCCCGCGGCGCCGGGGCGGAGCGCGAACAGCGGCTTACCGCGCCCGCCGTCGACGTACAGCAGCCCGCCGTAAGCGAAGGGCATCGGAACCGGCGTGACCGCCATCCCCGACAGACGCCAGAGTTCCCGCCCCGCCGTGTCATAGCTGATTGCCACGTCCGGCCCCACCGTCACGATCTCCGTGCGCAGGGCGTTGCGCCAGACGAACGGCGTCGCCCACCCCGAACGCTGCACCGGCTGCGTCTTGCCGCCGACGTCCCGGTTCGTGCGCCAGACCTGCTTGCCCGTCCGCTTGTCGAATGCGGCGATGTACTGCTGCCGCTGGTTATCGTTCATGATGACCAGCAATCCCCCGGCGAGCGCGGGCGAACTGCCCGTCCCGAAGTCGAGGTAGATCGGGTGCGCTTCGAGCGGCGTCGACCACACCTGCTTCCCCTTCAGGTCGAACGCCCACAGCCCCAGATTCGCCACGTACACGTAGACGGACTTGCCGTCGGTCACGGGGCTCTCCGAGGTGAAACTGTTCTTGCGGTG
>DASVSK010000701.1:0-8460 GCA_036388135.1 Pyrinomonadaceae bacterium
AACGCCTCGCGCAGCTCGCGCTCGTCCAGCCCCAGGTTCACGCCCTCGACCAGCGCCTTCTCCATCAGCTCGGCCAGAACCCTCCGGCGCGCGGCCTTCGACATCTCGACGCCCTGGGCGGAGACGAACGTGCCCGCCCCCTGCCGCTTGTAGATGACGCCCTCGATTTCGAGGTCGAGGTAGGCGCGCGCCACCGTGTTGGGGTTGACCGCCAGCTCGACCGCGAGCTGGCGCACCGACGGCAGGGGCTCCTCCGGCTGGAGCCGCCCCATCGCCACCGCGGTCTTGATCTGCTGCGCGATCTGTATGTAAATCGGCAGCCCGCTCGACGGGTCAATGATTATGAACAACTCGCCCCCCGGCCGTCACTGTATCAGTCAACTAATACAGTGACACAGAGTACGGGGCGGGTCAAGGCGAAGTTCCAAAAAAATCCGGCCGCCCGTTTCCAGGCGGCCGAATCCTTTCGCGCGCCGATTTCAGCGTCTCACTTGACCGTTTTGACGCCGTTGCCGGCGGAGCCGTTCCCCGAAGCCGGCGCGCCGTCGATCCCCAAACGGTCTTTGAAGAGGCTGAGGAGGAGCAGCGTCCCGATGTTGCCGCCGCCGTCGCCCGCGCCGCCCGAGGCGAGGACGTCCGGGGTGATGCGGACGCCCTTCTCGCCGATGACCCTGAGCGTCTCGACGAGCGAGACGCCCTGCTGCCCGAGCGCGTTGACCTGCTCGTGGTAGGCGACGCCCTGCGCCTCGCCCATCAGCCTGACCTTCTCGGCCTCGGCCTTGCCCGTGGCGAGGATGTAGTGCGCCTCGCCCTCGGCCTCGGCCTTGCGCTGCTCGGAGCGCCGCGAGGAGATTTCGACGCCCACGGTGGCCGCCATCAGGTCTTTCTGGTTGTCGGCGTGCGCGCGGGTCTTCTCAAGCTGGATGCGCTTCTCCTCGGCCTCGCGCTGCGCGTTGTACATGTTCTGGCGCTGCTCGGCGAGAATCTTCTCGGTCTGCGTCTTCATCAGCTCCTCGGGGAGGTGGATGTGGCAGATGAGGACGTTGACGACGTCGACGTGGTACTTCAGCAGGTGCATGCGGACGCGCGCCTCGGCCCGCTCCTGCTCCTCGTGGCGGTTCTGGAGGTAGGCCATCGCCGAAGACTCCGACGCCTGGTTGCGGAAGATGGAGTCGATCAGCGGGTGCATCACGTTCTGGATGAGCTTGTCGGTGTTGCCGATCTTGGCGACCATGAAGGGCGCGTCCTCGGGCTTGACGCGGAAGACGACGCGGACTTCGAGCTTCATCGTGAAGCCGTCCTTCGAGATGACCTCGAAGGGGTCGAAGGTGTTGTCGACGTCCTCGGCCGTCCACTCGACCGTCATGTTGGTGGTCGGGATGACGATGGGCGACATCGCCAGCGTGTTGATGTAGTACTTGCCGGGGCCGACGACCGTCTCCTGGATGCCGCGGAAGCCCTCGGGGACGACGTAGGCCTCGTGCGCGCCCTGGTCGAGCCGCTGGTCGGCCGGGTCGTTGGCGATGAGCTCTTCCTGAATCTCGTTGAGGCGGCGGTTCTCGCCTTCGAGCTTGTCGAGGCGGGCGGCGGCCTTCGAGACCTGGTCGCGCTCCTCCTGTTCGAGCCGCTCGCGCACCTTGTTCGCCATCTCGCGGCGGATGTCCTCGCCGGGGTCTTTGCCCACGTTCGAGACGATGACGGCCACCTCGCCCGGCTTGACCTCCTTCGCCGACTCGGGGATGAGCTTGAAGACGAGCGGGTTGATGTAGTAGGTGCCGGGCAGGAGGATGTCCTTCTGCGGGCCGCGCTGCCCGCCCCGGCTGATGAACTCGTTGCAGTCCTGGAAGTTGTCGTGCCCGTCGACCGGGGTGGCGACGTAGTCGCGCGGGTCGAGCGGCGCGCCGTCCAGAGCCTCGACGAGCCCGATCTGGTTCTCGTTAATCACGGTCGCGTCGTAGAGGCGGACGAAGAAGAGGCCGGGCTTGGGGTCGCCGCCCGCGACGGGCAGCGACTGCGTGTGGATGCGGTAGGTGCCCGGCGTCAGGATTTCGACCTGTGGGCCCTTCTGGCCGTTGTTGCCGATGAAGTGCTCGGCGTCCTGGTAGTTGCGGTGGCCTTCGACGGCCTTGCCGTGCAGGCGGCCGGAGTCGAGCTGGTCGCCGTCGGAGGCGGTGACGATGCCGACCTTGCCGGGGGGGATGACCGTCATCTTCGAGATCGAGACGCGGAAGAGGTAGGGGTGAATCGGCCACAGCCCCGGCGGGAGCGTCCGGAGCTGGATGCCCTTGACGCCGCCCTGCTTGATGAAGGCGATGGGGTCCTGGAAGTTGTTGTGCGCGTTCTGCGCGCGGTCGGGCGCGAAGTTCCGGCCGGGCGGCATCGGCTCGCCGTCGACGGCCTCGACCACGCCCAGCTCGTCCGCCCCGATCTCGATGAGCGGCACCTTATGCACCACCTTCTCGAAGGGCCACTTGATGAAGTGGAGGCCGGGCTTGAGGACGTCGGCCTGGATGCCGACCTCGCCCTCGGTGGCGACGACGCGGCCGGGGGGCATCTTGTGGCCGAAGTAGCGGCGCTCCTTGATGGCGATCTCGCGCGCGCCGACGTTGACGAGCCAGCGCCGCAGCAGGGCGACGACCACGATGAGCACGACCAGGCCGATCACGGCGATTGGCAGGAGCTGGAACAGTGTGTCGTTCATTGAATCTCTTCCTGTGCGGGGCCGTCGAGGGGCGGGCCCGCGTCTGTTGGGGTGTGCCCGCCGCGCGCGCTTGACGCCAGGCGGCGTCGCGCGTCGGCGAGTTTCTGCTTGAGGACGAAGCCCGCCCCGGAGCGCCTGGCCTCCGAGGAGAGCAGCCAGTACTCGGCCTCGAAGAGCGACCGGAGCGTCTCCGCGCCGACCCCTTCGAGCCGCCCGTCCTCCCAGAGCTGTAAGACTTCCGTGACCGCGCGCCCGAACGTGCCCGCGTCGTCCGAGAGCGCCGAGACGCGCAGCAGCTCGGCCGTCGAGTCCGCCGCGGGGTCGCGCCTCCAGCCGCCGAGCAGCATCTCGGCCAGCTCGGGCGAGGCGCGCAGGCCCGCGCCGCGCGCGACGTGGGACGAGAGAGCGCGCAACCCCGCCTCGTCGCCCGCGCAGCGCCCGACCAGCCCGTCGAGCACGAAGCGGTAGAGCGCCGGGTCGCCGGCCGCGCCGGCGTCGTCGAGCGCCGAGAGGTCGCCGCGCGCCGCGCGCTCGCGCAAGGCCCCGGCCCTGAGTTTTTCGGGCGTCTCGCCGGCGGCGGGCCCGGCCTCGCCGACGACGTCGAAGAGGCCGCGGGGGTTGACGCCGGGCGGGAGCGGTTCGGCGTCTGGGCTGGACGGGGGGCGTCGCGTGCGTAGGATTGCGAAGGAGGCTGCGAATATCAGCAAGACTGAGATGATGAGAATGGCGCTCACTTTTAACGCCTTCGGCCGACGGCCGACGCCGGAAGCACGCGCCCCGTCCGGGGTCACCTGGCTCGGCGCTGTCCGTTGTTGATATACGAAAAGACGGTGCGAAGGTTGCGGGGCGGCTTACAGTTTCGGCGGTGCCGCCTCTCCCCGCAAAATGTCGGGCGACGCATCATACTCCGACTCGCCGCAACAGGAAAGGCGAAAGGCGAAGGGCGAAGGGCGAAATTAGAGGACACGCCTGCGGCGCGAGCTAAATTAAATTTAACTCGGCGCGGAGCGCCGTTCTCACTTTCGCCCTTCGCCCTTCGCCTTACTTTAGAAGCTGCGGCGGAAGAGGTAGGAGGCTTTGATGAAGAAGTTGCGGTTGTTGCGGCGGAAGCCCTGCTCGGGCTGACCCGAGAACCGGTTGAAGTAGCCGCGGTTGACGTCGTCGTTGTAGCCGACGTAGAGGGCCGTGCCCGGGCTCGGCGTCCAGCCGAAGAGGAACTGCCCGCGGTAGCTCGACGTCATCGAGCTGTAGTCGAGCCGCGCGCGCGCGAAGGCGAAGCGCGTGAACTGGTAGGTCGTCCGGGCGCTGAAGATGTTCGAGTCGAAGGCGACGAGGCCGGTGTCGTTGCGGGTCAGGTGGTTCTTCGACCAGGTCAGCGACATGTTCAGGGCGTTCGACGCCTTGTAGGTGATGCCGCCGTTCGTGTAGAGGAAGTCGCCCTTGCCGGGGTCGAGCGCGCCGGAGCACTCGGACGGCGCGACGAAGCCCTCCTCCTCGCTCTCGCAGCGCCCCAGCTCCTGCGCCGCGCGCGCCGCGACGGCCGAGGGGCTCACGCGCGGGAAGCGCCGGCCGTTCCCGAAGTCGTAGTCGAGCTGCCCCCAGCGGTAGCCGAAGAAGTAGTTCAGGGTTATCCGCTTGGTCGGCGACGAGCCCATGTAGGCGAAGTAGTTCTTCGACGTCGCGGAGACCTCGGGGCGCAGGCCGGCGAACACGGTCTCTCCGAACTCCGAGGCGAAGACGCGCTCGTAGCCCGTGTTGTAGCCCGTGCGGACGTAGCTCTGGCGCTGGAGGTTCGGGCCGACCTGCCCCTCGTAAGTCCAGTTCTGCATCCGCCCCTGCCAGTCGAAGTTGCCGCCGACGTAGTTGTAAATCTCCCACGAGACGATCTTACGCTTCGGCTTCGGCTCCGAGGTGTAGCCGACGTTGAGGTTGTGGTTGTTCGTGTTGACGCGGCGCGTGAAGCCGAGGTCGGCGACGTAGCCGGCGGTTCTGGCCGCGCCGTTGACGTTCCACCACCAGTGACGCTTGCTCTGGCTTAAAAGGTAGGAGTAGGCGAAGCCGTTCTGCGTGCGGCACTCGTCCTTCGCGGGGTCGGCGTTGAGGGAGCAGCGGCGCGCGTTCGTGCCCAGCACCTGAAATTCGAGCGTCGTCTGCTTGTCGAAGCGGAAGCGCGCGTCGAAGCCGCCGAGGTAGTTGCTGCGGTCGGCGAACTTGTAGGCCGTGCCGAGGAAGCCGATGCTGTTCTCCTTGCCCACGTCGCGCTTGACGCGCAGGATGCCGACCTTCGCGTTCTCGTCGAGCATCCGCAGCAGCGAGCCGCGCCGCCCGGCGAGCGCCTCGCGCTCGTCTTCGTCGCCGACGCCCGAGAGGTCTTCGGTGGCGCGGATGAAGTCGCGGTCGTCGTCGCCGAGGTTGCCGGGCGCGTTGTCCGAGGCGTAGAGGAAGCCGTAGGTCGTCCGGCCGCGCTTGCCCGTCAGCTTGGCCGCGACGTCCGGGTCGACGATGGTGCGCGTGTGGACGGCGGAGAGCTGCGTGCGGAAGATTTCGATGCCTTCGAGGAAGAAGGGGCGCTTCTCCTCGAAGAAGATGGGGAAGCGCTGGTTGGCGGTGTTGACCGTGGCGTCGGCCTCGACCTGGGCGAAGTCGGGGTTGATGGCGAGGTCTAAAGTCGTGTTCGGGTTGATGCCGAACTTGGCCGTCAGCCCCGGGTCGAAGCCGAGGGGGCGGTTGACGAAGCGCCCGTTGTCCGCCGGGACGGCGAGGCCCTGCGCCTCCATCAGCGCGCGCTGCCCCGAGAGGTAGACGGGGACGCTCACGCCGTTCTGCGAGAGCGTCAGGCTCGGGATGAACTCGACGGTGCGCTCGGTCGAGATGTCTTCGAGCCCCGTGATGCGCCCCGCCTGGTTGAGCGTCCCCGAGGCGTCGCGCGCCATCGGCATCCACGAGTCCAGCTCGTCGTTGTTGCGGTCGATGTTGCGCCAGACGTGGATGCCCCACTGCTTGCCCTTCCCCGCGTCGTAGCGCAGCGACTTGAAGGGGACGGCCACCTCGACGACGTAGCCGTCGGAGGTGAGCGCGCCCTTCGACTCCATCACGATGTCGACGCTCAGGTCGAGCCCCTGGTTTTCGGTGTGGATGCCGTCGGCCTGGATGCCGAGCGGGTTGAAGGCGAGCACGTAGGCGCGGCGCTGGTCGTTGAAGGTGTCGAGGAAGACGCGGACGTTGTCCTCGCCGAAGACGTTGTCACGCTTCGGGATGGTCGCGCGCACCTTCGCCGGGTCGTCGAAGCAGCGGAAGGCGATGTAGAGGAACTTCGAGTCGAAGCCGATCATCACCTCGGTCGGCTGCGACGGCGCGACGTTGTCGCCGGGGTGGAACTGGGAGAAGTCCTTGAGCATGGCCCCCACCTTCCAGACCTCCTCGTCGAGCTTGCCGTCGATGACCGGCGGCTGCTCGAAGCGCGGGATGCGGACGGGCTGCGCCTTCTCGGGCGGGAGCGGCGGCACGCCCCTCGGCGCGGCCTTCGCATTCGCGGCCTTCGCGGAAGCCGGCGACGCGGAGGGCGCGGGCGAGGCGGCCGCGGCGGCGACGGGCGTCGGCGTCGGGGCCGGAGTCGGCGACGCGGCCTTCGCCACATCGGGCGTCGGCGCGGCGGCGGCCGTCTGAGCGCCCGCCGAAGGGGTGCAGGCCACGGCGACCGCGCACAGCAGCGCAACTCTCTTGATGATGTTCATAGTTCTCTTCCGGTTCGGCAGGCGGGGCCCGCGGCGCACACACGGGCCCGCACGCGTTGAGGTTCTGCGCGCCCCCCGGCTCCGAGAACCGGCGGCGACGTCCAAAGGTTTTTGTTTAAAGTCCGCGACCGATTCGGAGGGGTGAATTTAGTCTCGGCTCGCCGTCCCGGCTTATACGTGTTGCGAGGGTTCGTCCGCGTCGCCCGGCAGTCCGTCCGGGCGCTCCGGCGCGGCCGGAGGAAGGTCTCTAAAGCAAAGGAGGCGGCCGCCCGCCTCCGTGAAGGAGTTACTCACTCGCCGACGAACGCGCTGACCACGCCGACCGACGGCATCGGCGGGGGCGCGGTCGCCGCGTCGACGCCCGCCGGGCGCGGCGCGGGGGGCGCGGGGGGCGGGCAGCACGCGCGCCTGACCTTAAGCACCCTCGTCTTCGAGCCGTCGCGCTCAAGCCGGAACTCGTACGCGCCGGGCATCCGCCCTTCGAGGCCGCGCAGGGCTTCCTCGGCCATACGCCACTCGGAGCCCTTCACGTTGACGCGCGCGGCGACGTAAGTCATGCGCACCTTCTCCGCCAGCTCCCGGCCGTGCGCCGCGCCCACGCGCGCCGCCGACTCGGACGCGCGCGCGAGTTCGCGCGGGTCGATGCCGCTGTCGGGCGGGATAATCATCGCCACCTCGCCCTCCGACCTGCGCGCCCGCTCGGCAGCGCCGACTCCGGCGCGCGTCGGCGCGGACGGCTCGCCCTTCCTCGGCTTCGCGGCCGGCTTCGCCTTGGTGCAGGAGGCGAGCAGCGTCTCTGCGGGGCGCGGCGCGACGGCGGAGGGCGTGCCCTCGGCCGTGCCCTCGCCCGCAGGCAAACTCAGGAACACGTGCATAAGTTCGCCGCGGAGGCACGAGCCGAGGGCACTCATAAAGCTCTGTAGGTCGTGCGAGACCTGCGGCGCGGCGAAGAGCGCCGCGGCGACGATGACGAACGCGATGACTGATCTGTGCTTCATTTCCTCAACCCGCCTTTTACTTAACCGCCCCCTCGGGGGCTTCCGAACTTACCGCTTCCGGTAATCACTTCCGGCTCGTTCTACCCGCAAAACACCACCCGCCGGGATTTCGTGGCAACTTTTTTTCGCTTACAATGACCCGGCGCATCCCCTGGTTCCAAGTCTTACGCGCGCGGGCAGCCCCCGGATTTTACTTTCGCGCCGAGCGGCGCGGGGCTTTCGGTCTCGCCTGTTAGTGTCGCGACCCCGCGCGGGGTTTCAAAAATTCTTCGCGGGCGGTTCCTTTTTTTTAAGGCGCACGCCCCACACCTTTAACGCGTAAGAATGAGGCCGTCGGGGTCGGGGCTCAATTCAAATGTGACGAAATTGGACGGGCTGGGACGAGACGCGGGCCCGGCGTGACGAACCGGACTGCGGCGGTGACGAGATTGACCGAAGGGATGAACTCGGAGGGACGATGAGGTACAGGAGATTCGGGCGCGCGGGTTGGGACGTCGGCGAGGTCGGCTACGGGATGTGGGGCATGGGCGGCTGGAGCGGCTCGGACGACGAGGAGTCTCTGCGCTCGCTCCAGCGCGCGGTCGACCTCGGCTGCAACTTCTTCGACACGGCGTGGGCCTACGGCGAAGGCCACAGCGAGGGTCTGCTCGGCCGGCTCGTGCGCGCGAACCCTGACAAAAGGCTCTACACCGCGTCGAAGATTCCGCCGAAGAACCGCAAGTGGCCGAGCCGCCGCGAGTACACGCTCGACGAGACGTTCCCGCCCGACCACGTCGAGGAGTACGTCCACAGCAGCCTCCGTAACTCCGGGCTCGAACGCATCGACCTCATGCAGTTCCACGTCTGGGAGGACGCGTGGGTCGAAGACGAGCGCTGGGCGAAGAAGCTCGACGAGCTGCGCGCGCAGGGTCTCGTCGGCGCGGTCGGCATCAGCATCAACCGCTGGGAGCCCTGGAACGGAGTCCGCGCCGTGCGCTCCGGCCTCGTCGACGCCGTGCAGGTCATCTACAACATCTTCGACCAGAAC
>DASVSK010000702.1:0-12668 GCA_036388135.1 Pyrinomonadaceae bacterium
ATCGAGTCGGGGATGATGACGGTCGAGGTGGGCGAGGTGGCCTTCGAGGACATCACCGCGCAGCTCTCCCGGAGCTTCCAGCAGGTGGCGCAGGACAAGGGGCTCGAGTTCAGCGTCGAGCGCGCGCCGGAGCTTCCGCCCTCCGTCCAGACCGACGAGAAGCGCTTGCAGCAGATTCTCAAGAACCTGCTCTCGAACGCCATCAAGTTCACGGAGACGGGCAGCGTCTCGCTGCGGGTCGGGGTCGAGAAGAGGACGGGGCACTTCACGCAGGAGGGGCTCAACCGCGCCGACGCGGTCATCTCCTTCGCCGTGACCGACACCGGCATCGGCATCCCCGCCGACAAGCAGAGGATCATCTTCGAGGCGTTCCAGCAGGCCGACGGCACCACCAGCCGCAAGTACGGCGGCACGGGGCTCGGCCTCTCCATCAGCCGCGAGATAGCGCGCCTGCTCGGCGGCGAAATCCGCGTCACCAGCGCGCCGGGCGAGGGCAGCACCTTCACCCTCTACCTGCCGCGAAACTACCGGACGCCCTCCCCGGCCGCCCCCACCGCGCCCCCGCGCTTCGGCGACGCCGCGGCGCTGACCGGCGGTAACGGCGGCGGCAACGGCGGCGGCGGCGGCGCGGCCGCGGCCGGCGACCGCGCGGCCACCTCCTTCGAAGGCGTCGAGGTGGGCGAGTCCTACATCGTCAGCGACGACAGGAACTCCATCCAGCCGGGCGAGCGCGTGCTGCTCATCGTCGAAGACGACCCCGGGTTCGCACAAATCCTGCTCGACCTCGCGCACGAGAAGGGCTTCAAGGGGCTGGTCGCGACGCGGGGCGACGTGGCGCTGGCGCTGGCGCGCAAGTACAGGCCCGACGCCATCACGCTCGACATCCAGTTGCCGGACAGGGACGGCTGGACCGTCCTCGACCGCCTGAAGCACGACCCCGACACGAGCCACATCCCCGTCCACATCATCTCGTCGGGCGACGAGCAGCGCCAGCGCGCCATCAAGATGGGCGCGTTCACGCAGCTCCAGAAGCCCGTCAGCCGCGAAGACCTGGCGAGCGCCTTCGACGACATCGCCGCCTTCGTCCAGAAGGGCGTCAAGCGCCTCCTCGTCGTCGAGGACGACGACGCGCAGCGGATGAGCATCGTCGAGCTGATCGGCAACGGCGACGTCGTCACGACCGCCGTCGCCTCGGGCGCGGAGGCGCTCGCGGCGCTCGGCGGCGAGCAGTTCGACTGCATGGTGCTCGACCTGAAGCTGCCCGACATGACTGGCTTCGAGCTGATCGAGCGGATACAGAACGAGCTGGGGCTGAGCGAGCTGCCCATCATCGTCTACACGGGCAAGGAGCTGACCGAGAAGGAGGAGACGCAGTTGCGGAAGGTGGCCGACGCCATCATCGTCAAGGAGGTCAGCTCGCCCGAGCGCCTGCTCGCCGAGACGGCCCTCTTCCTCCACCGGGTCGAGGCCAACCTGCCCGAGCCGAAGAGGCGTCTGCTCGAACAGATGCACCGCCGCGACCCCGTCCTGGCGGGCAAGAAGGTGCTCGTCGTGGACGACGACGTGCGCAACATCTTCGCGCTCACCAGCGCGCTGGAGAGCCAGAACATGAACGTCCTGCACGCGGAGAACGGCCGCGAGGCCATCGAGCTGCTGAAGAAGACGCCGGGCATCCAGGCCGTCCTGATGGACATCATGATGCCCGGCATGGACGGGTACGAGACGACCGCCGCCATCCGCGAGATGCCGCGGTTCAGGACGCTGCCCATCATCGCGCTCACGGCCAAGGCGATGAAGGCCGACCGCGACAGGTGCATCGAGGCGGGCGCTTCGGACTACATCTCCAAGCCGCTCGACATCGACCAGCTCCTGTCGCTGCTCCGCGTCTGGCTCTACCGGCAGGAGGAGACGCGTGGCTGAACGCCCGCCGCGGGCCGAAGACGAGCGGCTCGAAGACGTCGAGATCGAGCTGCTCCTGGAAGGGGTCTTCCGCTACTACGGGGCGGACTTCCGGAACTACGCCCCGGCGTCGCTCAGGCGGCGGATACGGGAGAGCGTGGCGCGGGAGGGGGTCGGGACGGTCTCCGCCCTCCAGGCGAAGGTTCTGCACGACGCGGCGTGCCTCGAACGCTTCCTGCACATGCTCTCCATCAACGTCACCTCGATGTTCCGCGACCCCGGCTTCTACCTCGCCTTCCGGACGAAGGTCGTCCCGCTGCTGAGGACTTACCCCTTCGTCCGCATCTGGCACGCCGGGTGTTCGACCGGCGAAGAGGTCTACTCGATGGCGATCCTGCTGCACGAGGAGGGGCTCTACCCGCGCTGCCGCATCTACGCCACGGACATGAACCCGGTGGTCCTGAGGAAGGCGCGGGAGGGGATATTCCAGCTCGCCTCGATGCAGGAGTACACCCTCAACTACATGACGGCGGGCGGGAAGAGTTTCTTCTCCGACTACTACACGGCGCAGTACGAGCACGTCATCTTCAACCCGGCGCTCAAGACCAACCTCGTCTTCTCCGAGCACAACCTCGTCACGGACGGCTCTTTCAACGAGTTCCACGTCATCCTGTGCCGCAACGTGATGATCTATTTCAACAAGACGCTCCAGAAGCGCGTCCACAATCTGATCTACGAGAGTCTCGTCATGTTCGGGATTTTCGGCGTGGGGAACAAGGAGTCCCTCCGCTTCACGCCGCGCGAGGCGGACTACGACGAGCTGGACGCCGAGAACAGGCTTTACCGAAAGGTCAGGTAGCGTTGGCGGGTAAAATCATCGTCGTCGGCACGTCGACCGGCGGTCTGGCCGCGATGCAGGTTCTGCTGCCGGGGCTGCCGGAGGATTTCTCCTCCCCGCTGGTCGTGGTTCAGCACCGGAGCAAGGAGCCGGGCAGCCGCCTCTGCGACTTCTTGCAGAGGTCGAGCCGCCTGCCGGTCGGCGAGCCGGAGGACAAGGAGCCGATACGGCCGGGGCGGGTCTACCTGGCCCCGAGGGACTACCACCTTCTGATCGAAACGGGCAGCTTCGCGCTCTCCACCGAGGCACCCGTCTATTTCGCACGCCCCTCCATCGACGTCCTGTTCGACTCGGCGGCCGACGCCTACGGCGAGGAGGTCGTCGGCGTCGTCCTGACGGGGGCCAACGGCGACGGGGCGCGCGGCTTGAAGAGGATCAAGGCCGCCGGGGGGTTCGCGCTCGTGCAGGAGCCGTCGACCGCGCAGGCCCGCGCGATGCCGGAGGCCGCCATCGCGGCCACGGACGTCGACCGGATACTCCCCCTGAATGAGATGGCGTCGTTCCTGAACCGGTTATGTCACGCACCTGCGGGGTGATAGCTATGGAAGACTCGCGCGAGCAAAAAATCAACATCCTGCTGGTCGACGACAACGAGAGCAACCTGCTGGCGCTGGAGGCGATTCTCGACGACGCCGACCGCAACCTTGTGCGCGCCTCCTCCGGCGACGACGCCCTGCGCTACCTCCTCGACCACGACGTGGCCGTCATCCTGCTCGACGTCTACATGCCCGGCATCGACGGCCTCCAGACGGCGGCGCTCATCCGCGGGCGCGAGCGCTCGCGCGACATCCCCATCATCTTCCTCACGGCGGACAACTCGGGCGGCGCACACCTGTCGAGGGGTTATTCGCTCGGCGCGGTGGACTTCATCCTCAAGCCGGTCGAGCCCGACATTCTGAGGTCGAAGGTGGCCGTCTTCGTCGAGCTGTTCAAGAAGACGGAGGAGGTCAAGCGGCAGGCGGCGCTGCTCCGCGCGGCCAACGTCGAGCTGGAGAACGCCAACCTCCAGCGGCTGTCGACCCTCATCGAGCTGGGGCAGCAGTTGTCGGCCGAGCGCGACCCGGCGCGGCTGCTCCGCAAGTTCTGCCACGCCGCGCGCGACATCGTGGGCGCGAAGTGCGCGGCCGTCGGCATGTTCGACGAGGCGGAGAAGGGGCCGAGCCATTTCTTCACGAGCGGCCTGGACGCGGAGTCGGAGGCCGGGGCCTGCATGCTCGAAGCGGGCCGGGCCATTCTCGGCACGCTGGTCGCCGAGCGCCGCCCGCTCCGGCTGTGCCGCGAGGACGCGGGCTGGCCGGCGTTGAGCCTGCCGCAGTGCGGCCCGCCCTCGTCCGCCTTTCTCGCCGCGCCGATTCTCCCTTCGCTGCGCGGGCACGGGTGGCTGTACCTCGCCGACAAGCTGGACGCGGAAGAGTTCAACGAGGCGGACGAGCGTCTGGCCGCGACTTTGACGGCGCAGGTGGCCGTGGCGTACGAGAACGCGCGGCTCTACGCCGAGGCCCAGCGCCACGCCGCGGAGCTGCAACAGGAGGTCGCCGAGCGTGAGGCCGCCGAGCAGGAGCGCGCCACCCTTCTCGTCCGCGAGCGCGCCGCCCGCGCCGAGGCCGAGGCCGCCAACCGCGCCAAGGACGAGTTCCTCGCGACCCTCTCGCACGAGCTGCGCACGCCCCTGACCGCCATCCTCGGGTGGGCGCACCTCATGCGCTCCGGCAACCTGCCGGCGGGCACTTCGGCGGGCGCGCTGGAGACGATAGAGCGCAACGCGCGCGCGCAGTCGCAGTTGATCGACGACCTGCTCGACGTCTCGCGCATCATCACGGGTAAGCTCCGCCTCGACACGCGCCAGGTCGAGATAGCGGCGGTCATCGAAGCCGCGGTCGATTCGGTGCGCCCGGCGGCGCAGGCGAAGAACGTCCAGCTCCACGCCGATTTGGAGGCCGGGCCCGCGCCACTCCTCGGCGACCCGAACCGGCTGCAACAGATCGCCTGGAACCTGCTCTCCAACGCCGTGAAGTTCACCCCCGGCGGCGGGCACGTCCGCGTGCGCCTCAAGCGCACCAACTCCCACCTCGAACTCGGGGTTGAGGACACGGGCCAGGGCATCAGCGCGCAGTTCCTCCCGCACGTCTTCGACCGCTTCCGCCAAGCCGACGGCACGACCACCAGAAACCACGGCGGCCTCGGCCTCGGGCTCGCCATTGCCCGCCACCTGGTCGAGCTGCACGGCGGGAACATCCGCGTGGAGAGTCCGGGCGAAGGACTCGGCGCGACCTTCACGGTCAGCCTCCCGTTGATGGGCAACCCGCCCGAGGGCGGCGGGAAAGTAACCACCCCGCTCGACCCGTCGGCGGTACAGGTCACGGCCAACTGCGCCTCGGCGCTCGACGGCCTGCGCGTGCTCGTCGTCGAAGACGAGGCGGACACGCGCGAGCTGATCGCCTTCACGCTGTCGCGCTGCGGCGCGGAGGTGATGACCGCCAGGACGGCGGACGAGGCCCTGCGCGCGCTCGGGGAGTGGTCGCCGGAGGTGTTGCTCTCCGACGTCGGGCTGCCCGGCATGGACGGTTACGAGTTCATCAGGAAGGTGCGCGAGCTGTCGGCGGACTCGGCGGGAGGGGTTCCGCCGGCTGCGGCCCTCACGGCCTACGCGGGCGTCGAAGACCGACTCCGGGCCCTGGCGGCGGGCTTCCAGACGCACCTGGCGAAGCCGCTCGACCCGAGCGAGCTGATCGCGGTCGTCGCGAAGCTGGCCGGCCGTGGTCCGAAGAGCTGAAGAGCTGAAGCCGTCGGGACGCGGGGCGAAGGCGGCTCGTTTAACTTATCAATTCATACAAGGGTGGGAGATGCAGCCTCAAGACAAAGCCAGTATCCTGATGGTCGACGACCATCCGCAAAACCTGATCGCGCTGGAGGCTGTGCTTGACGACATGGGGCACAGCCTCGTCAAAGCCGGCTCCGGCCGCGAGGCTTTGAAGCGTCTCCTCGAACGGGAGTTCGCGCTCATCCTGCTCGACGTCCAGATGCCCGGCCTCGACGGCTACGAGACGGCGGCGCTCGTCAGAGAGCGCGAGCAGTCGCGGCACACGCCCATCATCTTCCTCACCGCCATCAACCAGTCGGACGCGCAGGTGTTCAAAGGCTACTCGACTGGCGCCGTCGATTACATCTTTAAACCCTTCGTGCCCGAATTCCTCAAGGCGAAGGTGAACGTCTTCGTCGACCTCTACACGACGACGAGGCGGGCTAAAAGGCAGGCCGAGCTGCTTCTCCGGGCCAACGCCGAGCTGGAGGGCGAAATCGCCGAGCGCCGCAAGGCGGAAGAGGCGCTGCAAAAAATCCACGACGAGCTGGAGGCGAGGGTCGAAAGGCGGACGGCGCAACTGGCGCGCGCGAACGCCGAGCTGAAAGAGCAGAGCGCCGAGCGCCAGCGCGCGGAGCAGGAGCGCGCGCGACTGCAAGAGGACTTGATACAGATGCAGGCGAGGATGTTGGAGGAGATGTCGACGCCCCTGATCCCTCTGAGTGACGAGATCGTCATCATGCCGCTGGTCGGGACTATCGACTCGAAGCGCGCGGAGCAAATACTCGACGCCGTCTCGCGGGGCGTCGTGGCGAGGGGGGCGCGCTTCGCCATCATCGACATCACGGGGGTGCCGGCGGTCGACACCTACGTGGCGAGCGCGCTGATCCGTGCGGCGCAGGCGGTGCGGCTGCTCGGCGCGGAGGTCGTGTTGACGGGCATCCGCTCCAAGGTGGCGCGGTCGCTCGCCGAGCTGCGCGTAGACCTCACCAGCATCGTCACCCGCAGCAAGCTACAGGGCGGCATCGAGTACGCGCAGACGCGGCTCCGCCAGAGTCAGTCGGCCGTCGCCGGTTAATCGGGCGGCCTCCGTCGGGGCTGGAATTTTCAACACAAGAGAAGCGACGCGCCCGCCGAGCGCGGGCGGACGCACGACGCCGCGCCCCCGCCCGCGGGGATTCAGCCCCCGGGCTCTGCGGCGAGAGTTATTTCGGGGCGTGGCAAGAACCTTCTAACGGGCAGCCGGGGAGACATAACGGGTGAAACAACTTTTTATCGCGGCCGTGTTACTGGCGGCCGCCGCCGCGGCAGCATACGCACAAACGCCGCAAGGCAAAACGGCCTCCGACGCCGCACCCGCCCCCTCCCCCGGCGACGCGCGTTCAAACACCTCAGCCACACAGGAGAAACCGGTCGCCCTTAAAGCTCCCGGCGACGCCGCCGAGGCGACACACCCTCCCGTGCCCGCAGACTCCGGCAACGGCCGGACGGAGGGCGGCCTTACGCCTGACCCGACACCGACCCCGCCGGGTGAGAGTCCGGCCACGACCGGCGGAGATACGGGTCGCGCGCCCGCGCCGGGCGCAGACGATGTGGCCGCGTCGCCTGAAAGACCGGCCGAGGTGCCGGAGGTCAGTACAAACTTCCGCTGGCGCGCCGCCGTCGAGCAGTCGCTGCTCTTCCTCGCCGTCCAGCACGGCTACGCCCTGACTCAGCCGAAGACGAGGCGCGACCTGCACGGCCCTTTCTTCAAAGACTACTGGCGCTCCGTCCGCTCTCTCCACGGGTGGGCCGACGGCGGCAAGTTCTTTACCAACTACGTCGCGCACCCGATGCAGGGCTCGCTCATGGGCTTCGTCCAGGTTCAGAACGACCCGAAAGGCTCACGTCTCAGGCTCGGCCGGTCGGGCGACTACTGGCGGAGCCGGATGAAGGCCCTCGCATGGTCAGCCGCGTGGAGCACGCAGTTCGAGGTGGGCCCGCTCAGCCAGGCGTCGCTCGGCAACGTCGGCCTGCACGGCAAGCAGACTTACGTCGATCTGGTGATGACGCCGACGGCCGGGCTCGGGCTGCTGTTGGCAGAAGACGCGCTGGACAAGTACGTCATCGAGAGGCTGGAGAGGCGTAGCGGCAGCGCACTGGTGAGAATCCTGTCCCGGATGGCGCTCAACCCGACGCGCACGGCTGCCAACCTCCTGCGGTTCAAGAAGCCCTGGCACAGGGACGCCGGGCTGCGTTGAGTTCAACCCTCGGCACCCGCGCGGCGGACGCCTGCGGCCGAAGCCCGCGCCCCGCGACGAAAGGCGTCGTCTCCGACCCGTTCAGTGTGAATGTCTGTGTCGGCGCACCCTGCGCCTGCGCGGCGTCCCAGGGCTGGGGTTCCGGTTGGCGGCTTTGACGGTGCGCACGGCAGGGCGGCGCTTCGTAGTCTTTGGTGAGTCGCGTTTGCGCCCCTCGCGGGCATTCAGGACGCCGGCGTTCGGGTTGAAAGGCGGCGTCGGTAAAGTGACCCTGCCGACTCTGCGCCCCTGCCTGCCGCGGTAGACCCCTATGCCCTGCCCCTGGGCCGCGACGGGCGACTCCAGGAAGAGGACGAAGAGCAGGACGGCGGCCGCGGCCGCTCTGGTCAGAAGTTTTATCAACCGAGTCCTTCCTTCCGGCCCGCCGCGCGGGCCGGGCGTTTCATGTCGGCGAGCCGGGCGGGGCTTGAAACCCGTGCGGCGGGCCGGCCGGTCACCTGACGCTCGCCAGCTCGTCTATTCTGGACTTGACCGACTGCGCGAGCAGCCGCACCTCTTCGGGCGTGTAGTTCGCCGCGCGGAAGGCGTCCTGTATCTGCCGCTCGGAGAGTTTCGAGAGCAGGTTGGCTATCCAACGCACCTCCTCGACGCGGATGTCGTCGAACAGGTCTTGGCGCTTGCCCTTGTAAAAGAGGTAGACCTGTCCGCCCTTCACGTCCTCAAGGAAAGCGTCTTTGGCGTAGTCCTCGGGGTCGTTACGGTTGCGCCTGATGCGCCAGAACCCCGGCGCGTTGAGCTTCACCCGCCCGAAGGTCGCGCCCAGGTCGCTCACGATGTAGTGCAGCTCGTCGCGGCCGGCCGAGCCCCCGCGGACGTGCAGCACCTTGTTGTTCGTGTCCTTGATGTCCCAGTTGTTGACGAGGGCCATCATCACGACGAGACCCTTCAACTCCTTCGTGTTGACGAACGGGTTCTCAGACCATTTCCACTCGTCCAGGCGTTTGACGCCCTCGGGCCGCGCCTCGAACCTGACGTTGGCGTGCCCGCCGCCGTCACAGGTCTCCGCGTCTTTACCCGGCTTGGGCGCGCCCTCGATGCGCACGCACGGCGCGAGGTAGTTGACCTCCGTCACGTAGCCCACGGCCCAGACCAGCCGCGTCGCCGCCGTCTCGGCCTGCGCCTCCTTGCCTATCTTCGCCACCCACTCCCGACCCGCCGCGTCGCGCACACGGTACTTGGTCGAGTAGCCGCCGGTCTCCTGCTTGACGAAAGTGACGCGACGCAGGTCTGGCCTCATCCCCCGCCCGCCCGGCCCCTGGAAGAGGTCTCGCGCGAGGATGTCGTCGGGCGCGCGCCAGAGGACGGGAGCGCCGGAAGGCGTCGGCTTCTCACTCCCCTCGTCCTGGGCTTGTACAGTCGGCGCGAAGAGGCAGAGGGCGAACAGCGCCGCCGTGACTAACTTCAAAGTCTTTCTCCGTCGAGACATGTTGTCGACTTCCCTGCTAACTAAGAGGCGTCGGCCGACAGCACCGCGACGTCCCCACGCCGCACGTGCCGCCGACCGACTCCCGTCCACGATTACCCCGCCGTCACCGGAGACCGACGAAGACTCTTCCGACCTTTAACCCGCGCCGGCCTTGGGCCGCGCTACTGCCGGCCGAAGATGCCGCCGAGGATGCCCCCGATGCCGCCGCCCGTGTTGCCCCTGCGGTTGCCGCCGTTGTCGTAACCGGCGTACTGGCGGTAGCCTTCGTCGTAGCCGCGCACGAAGCCTTCGCGGAACGCCTGCGACGAGGCTTCCTTGTAGAAGTGAGACCTCTGCGGGCTGTAGCTCTGCCCGCGCTGCGCGTCCCTCGCGCCGGTGTTCAGGCCGTTCTGGTAGCCCTGGTTCAGGGCGACCTGCTGGCCGTTGTTGTAGCCGCCGTAGTTGCCGTAGCCGCCGTTGTCGTCATACACGCGGCCGTTGCGGCGGTAGCGTTCGTCGCGGCGTCCGCGGCGATGATGGTCGTTCCGACGGTAATCACGGTCGCGTCTCTCCTGACGGTTCCGCGCCTCCGGGTACTCCCGGTACTGCGCCTGCGCCGTCGCGCTCGCGGCCACAAGTGCGCCCGCCACCATCAGAAGCGTTAAGACCGCGCCGCCGATACGATTGATAGATTTCTTCATATTTGTGCTCGTCCTCCGTGGCCTGGAATAGGGCAACCCCCATGCCACCCCCGACGAGGACGAAACGCCCGATAAAGTCAGGATGAATGAGCGGTCGGGCCTCTCGCACGTCACCATTACGTGCAACCGCCGCGCAGATGAGTGAAGTTTGGCCCTTTCGGCTGCCGGGCGGAGACGCCCCGTCAGGTCTTCGGCTGCTCCGGAGCGGGCTGACTTGTCGCGCCGTCTCCGCGAGTCGAGAAAGCGGAATTGGCGCGTAAATGATGCACTTCTGTTCGATTTTCTGACCAATGACAGCCCCGGCACCGCACCGGAGGTGCGAGATACGAAACCCGATTTCCCTGCATTTTTACAGTTTTAGACGTAGACCTCCCCTCAACATTCGTGCGCGGCATGTTAGTTGCGACTTGACCGGGTCGTCTCATCCTGTCGAACTCTCTCCGACGGTATGGCGGCAGTCGTCTTGTGCGAATGCCGTGACTCCAAATTTCTTTACTTGAAGGGAAAGGTCGAAGTATGAAAAAGTTTCTTCTAGTGTGCGCGCTCTGCATGTCCTTCGGAATAACGTCGGACGTGTTCGCGCAGGGTCGTAACAACAGCGGGCGTAACGGGATCAGGCGCGGCGTCCGTTCCGGGCAGCTCACGCGCGACGAGGCGCGGCAGTTGCGCCAACGCCGGCGGCAGATTCGTGACGAGCGGCGCACCTACCGCTCCGACGGCTCCTACACGCGCGAAGAGCGCCGCGATGTCCGCAGGGACAGGCGCGAGCTGGGCCGGAGCATCCGCCGCGAGCGTCGCGACGACGACCGCCGCAACCACAGGCGCGGCAACGGCTACTACCGCCGCGGCGCGGGCTCGCGCAGCCACCCCGTCTTCGGCCGTCGCAACCGCTAGTAACCCGCCCGTAACGGGGGAATGAGGACTATGAATTCAATGAAGAGGTTCAGGCTGGTCTCGGCCGCGCTGGCCGTCTTTCTCTTGCTGGGGATGTTGGTGGAGCCCGCGTCGGCGCAGAGGCGTCGGCGCAACCCGCAGGCCGGTAAGGCCAAGGCCGCCAAGCGCATCGGCATCGGCACGGCGGCGGGCGCAGGGATCGGCGCCTTGGTCAACGGCAAGAAGGGCGCGCTCATCGGCGCGGGTGCTGGGGCGGGCGGCGGCACCGCCTACCACTACCACAAGAAGCGCCAGTGGAGACGCCGCAACAGGAATCGGTAACCGAGACCTGAGAACGGTGCGGGGGTTCGCCGACGGCCGAGTGACGCCGTCGGCGAACCCTTTTCCTTTATCACCGCCGGACGAGTCGTAGCCCCCTCATCATAGGGCCGACAGTCCTGGCGATGCCGCCCGATGAAACACGTCTCTTACTACTGTTGTGACGATAGCGAGGGGAGCCGTCACGCTTCGCGCTGAGCATAAATTCAATCGTACTTCCCCCATGTCCACGGCGCGGTACAAATACTTGCACCTCTTCCCGACCTCGATAGAGGTCTCATCCACCCGATAAGACCGCCGCTCATTTTAAATGGCGGCGGATGCGTTTATTAGTCTCAGGGGCGCACCTTTCTTGTCTTAAATCAGTCTTTGGAACGCAACAGTTTTCAGAAATTTGGACGCCTGCGTCTAGATATCTGGATTCCATATTTTTGTACGCGGTAAATGCTAAAGAAATGGTCGCTAAAACCATTAAATCACGACCGGAACGCTTCTTGCTTTATCAAACCGTAGCCGACTCTACTCAGAAATCTGCATGTAGCGCCTCGAAAGCGCTGCGTATGCGCCCCGGTTCAAAAACTCAAGGAGGAGTTAGATGCGTTTATTTAAACCACCTGTCACTGGCTACCTGATTGGACGTAGCGAGAGTGGCTTTTACAGATTCGCCGCCGCGATCTGCTGTCTTCTGGTCGCTACGACTCTCACACTAGCCCAGGGCACACGCGGAACGATCCGCGGTAAAGTGACCGACCCGAATGGTGCGGCCGTCACGGGCGCGAACGCGCGCCTGATTGACGTGGCCAGGAATCAGGAACTACGTACTGTCCAGACCAATGAGGATGGCGAGTATCAGTTCCTCGAAGTCGAGCCCGCCATCTACACGATTGTTATTCAAGCGCCGGGCTTCGCCGAATCTCGGCTCGCGGACGTCAAAGTCGAGCCCAATCGCAACCTCCAGCTCGACGTGGCGGTTACCATCGGAACGACGACGGAAGAAGTTGTCGTAACCGCGTCGCAGGAGCTTATCGACAGGGCCACCCCGACGCTCGGGACGACGGTCGATAGGCGCCGCGTCCAGGACCTTCCGTTGAATGGCCGTCAGGTGCTCAACCTGGCGCTGCTCCAGCCCGGCGTGACGACGTCCAACGCGACCGGTTTCGGCGGCGGCCTCGGCATCCGCGTCAACGGCAACCGCGGCACGGAGAATAACGTCACGCTCGACGGCTCGAACAACAACGAGGTCGCGGTCGGCAGCACCACCGGCGCTTCGCCGCGCCCCGACGCCATCCAGGAGTTCCGCCTCCTGACCTCGAACTTCGAGGCCGAGTTCGGACGCAACACGGGCGCCGTCATCAACGTCGTCACGCGGAGCGGGTCGAACGAGTTCCACGGCAACGCGCGCATCTTCTACCGCCCGACGTTCCTGTCGGCCGCGCGCTTCTTCGACCAGAAC
>DASVSK010000703.1:0-4498 GCA_036388135.1 Pyrinomonadaceae bacterium
CCCTGCTCCTTTTGAAATCTATCTGCCGAGGTCTTTATGCCTTTTTCCCGTTCCATTCCCCCAAAGAAGAAGACAACGACGTTCGTCATTTTCGGCTCCGCCCTTGCGCTCGCCATCGTGTTCGCGGCCGTCGGCTTCGTCGGCCGCCAGCTCCAGCCCACCGTCCGCGACATCAACTTTACGCAGCTCCGCGACCTGTCGCAGACGGGCGCGGCGCGCTCCGTCAGCGTCTCGGGCGAGGTCGTCACGGTGACGCAGGCGGACGGCACGCTCGTCCGCGGCGTCGTGACCAACGCGGTCGCGCAGCACGAGGTCGTGGCGGCCTTCGAGAAGGGGCGCGTCCCCGTCGAGTACGAGACGATGCAGCCCGGCCTGCTCGTCACCGCCCTGAACTACGGGCTCCCGGCCGCGGCGCTGCTCATCTTCGCGCTCATCGGCTGGCGCGTCTACGCGAGCATGGGGATGCAGAACGAGCCGGTCGCGAATGAGTCGAACCCGGCGCAGCCGGTCACCTTCGCCGACGTCGCGGGCGTGGACGAGGCGCGCGCCGAGCTGTTCGAGACGATTGAATTCCTGCGCGACCCCGAGAAGTTCGGCCGCCTCGGCGGGCGCTCGCCCCGCGGCATCCTGCTCTCGGGCCCGCCGGGCACGGGCAAGACCCTGCTGGCGCGCGCCGCCGCGTGCGAGGCGAAGGTGCCTTTCCTCTCGGTCTCCGGTTCGAGCTTCCAGGAGAAGTTCGCGGGCCTCGGCGCGGCGCGCGTCCGGCGTCTGTTCGCGCGCGCGCGCAAGGTCGCGCCCTGCGTCATCTTCATCGACGAGATCGACGCGCTCGGCCGCAAGCGCGGTCGCGGCGGCGACTCGGCCTCGGCCGACCAGGATCAGACGCTCAACCAGCTCCTCGTCGAGATGGACGGGTTCGAGCAGTTGAGCGGCGTCGTCGTCATCGCCTCGACCAACCGCCCCGACATCCTCGACTCCGCGCTCACGCGCCCCGGCCGCTTCGACCGCGAGATCACCGTCAACCTCGCCGACATGCGCGGGCGCGAACAGATACTCCGCGTCCACGCGCGCAAGCTCAAGCTCGAAGACGGGCTCGACATGACCTGGATCGCGCGCGGCACGCCGGGCTTCTCCGGCGCAGACCTCGCCAACCTCCTGAACGAGGCCGCCATCGCCGCGACGCGCGACGGCTCGGAGGCGGTCGGCCGCCCGCACGTCGAGTACGCGCGCGACAAGATACTGATGGGCGTCGAGCGTCAGGGCTTCATGATGGACGAGGACGAGCGCTACACGACGGCCGTCCACGAGGCCGGGCACGTCGCCGTCGGCCTGGCGGTGAAGAACGGCGACCCGATTCACAAGGTCTCGATTCTGCCGCGCGGCCGGGCCCTCGGCGTGACGCAGGCGCTCCCCGAGCGCGACCGCCTGATGAGGACGCGCGAGTACCTCGAAGACCAGATCGCGATGCTGCTCGGCGGGCGCGCGGCCGAGGTGCTGCTGCTCGACACGATGACGGCCGGCGCGTCGAACGACATCGAGCGCGCGGTCGAGATCGCGCGCCGCATGGTCGCCGAGTTCGGCATGAGCCCGCTCGGCCCCATCCACCTCGGCAAGCCCGAAGACCCGCACAGCCAGACGCTCCTCGACCGCATCGAGCACGCCACGAGCGACATCATCAACGCGCAGATGAAGCGCGCCTGCGAAACGGTCGACGCGCGCCGCGACGAGATCGCGCACCTCGTTGCCGGCCTCATGGAGCGCGACACCCTCGACGCCGACGAAATCCGCGAGAGCTTCGGCATCGCTTCCGAGCCGCTCGCGGCGTAAAGGCAAGTAGACAGTAGTCAGTAGTCAGTAGAAAAACAGAGGTGGCGCGTCCCGTTCATAAGCAGGGCGCGCCGCCCGTCTTTCTACTGACTACTGACTACTGTCTACTTGATTCTTCCCGCGCTTCTCCTGTAACTTTGCCGCGTAACGTTTTTACCTTTGAGACGGGAACTGCCCTTCCCGTAGTCCGCTCACTCCCGAGCCTTTCAACGCGATGGCATACCCGAGCGTGGAGCGCATCGAACTGCCACTCCTCCAGGAGTTGGCCGCCACGGGCGGCGCGGAGCACGTGCGCTTTCTCTACGACCGGCTGGTCGCCTACTTCCCGCAGCTCGGCCCCGATGAGGTGCTCGCCGTCTCGAACGGCCACCGGCGTCAGTGGCGTCGACTGGTGCAGGCGGCCGCGCGCGGCCTGGACGAGCGGCGCGAGATAGAGCGCGACCGCGGGCGCTGGCGGCTGACCGACCGCGGGCGCAGGCGCGTCGCCGACGAGGAGATTCAGTTCACCTTCGACGCGCCCCCGGCCGTCGAGGCGGCGGCCGCCGAAGGGCTCTCGCACGTCGAGGTGCAGTTGATGCTGGTAGACGTCGCGCGCGTCCTGGGCTACTACGCCGAGGCCGAGTTCGACTACTACGACGTCGTCTGGCGCGAGGCCGAAGACAACCCGCGCCTCAGCCACGTCTTCGAGGTGCAGCGCAAGGGGAACGTAGACGCGGCGCTCGCCAAGCTCAAGCGCGCCTACGACGCGCAGCGCACGCGCCCCTTCCTCGTCGTCGACAGCGAGCGCGACACCAACCGCGCCGAGCGGCAGTTGAGCCTCGCGCGCACCGGCCCCTTCCACGAAATCGGCCGCGTCACCACCATCCTCAGCTTCGAGCAGTTGAGCCGTCTTCACCGCTCGCTCACCTCGGTCGCAGACATCCTCGCCGCACTCTTCGAGCGATGACGCCGTCCACCCCACTCCGCAAGCAGTACCTCGACATCAAGCGCCGCCACGCCGACGCCATCCTCCTCTTCCGCATCGGCGACTTCTACGAGGCGTTCGACGACGACGCGCGCCTGCTCGCGCGCGAGCTGGACATCGTGCTCACCTCGAAGCCGATGGGGCGCAACATACGCGTCCCGCTCGCGGGCGTCCCGCACCACAGCCTCGAACGACATCTCGCCACGCTCATCTCGCGCGGCCACCGCGTCGCCATCTGCGAGCAGTTGACCGACGCGCCCGTCCGCGGCGAGGCGGCCGGGCGCGGCCTCATCGAGCGCGACGTGGTGCGCGTCGTCACGCCGGGCACCGTGCTCGAAACGGGGCTGTTACAGAGCAAGGTCAACAACTACCTCGCGGCGTACGTGACCGACGGCCGCAGGGCCGGCGTCGCCTTCGCCGACGTGACGACCGGAGACTTCCAGGCGACGGAGCTGGACGCCCCCTCGGCGCTCGCCGAGCTTCAGCGCATCGCGCCGTCGGAGCTGCTCGTGCCCTCCGGGCCGGCCGCGCAGGGCGGGGGACTGCCGGGCTTCATCACGCGCCGCCCCGAGTCCGGCTTCGAGCCGGCGCGCGCCCGCCGCGTCCTACAGCAGCACTTCGGCGCGCGCACGCTCGCGCCCTTCGGCCTCGCGCGCACGCCGCTCGCCGCCGCGGCCGCCGCCGCCATCATCTCCTACCTCGCCGAGACGCAGGCCGGCGTCGCCGAACAGCTCACGCGCCTGACGAGCTACAACCCCGAGTCCTTCATGGTGCTCGACGGGCAGGCCTCGCGCAGCCTCGAAATCTTCGACAGCGCGGGCGACGCGCCGTCGCTGCTGGCGACGCTCGACGAGACGCGCACGGCGATGGGCGGGCGCATGCTCCGCCGCTGGTTGAGACAGCCGCTCCTGGACCTCGCCGAGATAGCGCGCCGGCAGGAGCACGTCGCGTGGTTCGTCGCGCGCGACCGCGACCGCGCCGAGCTGTCCGCCGCGCTGGAGAACGTCCACGACCTCGAACGTCTCGCGGGTCGCGCGCGCGCGGGGCTGGCGACGCCCTCGGAAGTCCTCGCGCTCAGGCAGAGCCTCGAAGCCGTCCCGCGCGTCCGCGCCGTGCTCCAGCGCGACGCGGCGCGATTCGGCGCGGCGCTCGCTTCGCTCCCCACGTGCGAGGGCGTGCTCGACCGCATACGCTCGGCCGTCAACGACGACCTGCCGCGCCGGGGCGAGCACGCGGGCGTCATCCGCGAGGGGTATTCCGAGGAGCTTGACTCCCTGCGCGCGCTGCTCAGGAACGGCAAGACCTTCCTCGCCGAGATGGAGCAGCGCGAGCGGGCGCGCACGGGGATAAAGAGCCTGCGCGTCGGCTACAACAAGGTCTTCGGCTACTTCATCGAGGTCACGCGTCCGAACCTGCACCTCGTCCCCTCCGCCTACACGCGCAAGCAGACGCTCGCCGCCTCCGAGCGCTTCGTCACGCTCGAGCTGAAGGAGCACGAGTCGCTCGTCCTCAACGCGCAGGAGCGCATCGGGGAGCTGGAGTCGAGCCTCTTCCGCCACGTCTGCGCCGAGATCGGGCGGGCGCGCGAGGAGATACTGGCCGCGGCCTCGACGCTCGCGCACTCGGACGCCGTCGCGTCGCTCGCGCAGGCCGCGGCGCGCTGGAACTACGTCCGACCCGCGGTCGTGGACGAGCCCGTCCTGAGCG
>DASVSK010000704.1:0-1607 GCA_036388135.1 Pyrinomonadaceae bacterium
GCCCGGCCACGGCGCGGTCGCCGCGCGTCCCCGCGACCGCGCACGCGCCCTCCCAGTAGACGATCATCGTGGTGCCGCGCGTGTCCAGCTCCTGATCCTTGAGGACGGGCGTGACGGTGACGTCCACGCCGACGCGCGGCACGCGCAGACGCCAACCGCTCGGGTAGGTGGCATTCGTGTGCGGGCTGCGCCAGTGGCCCGCGGCCTCGACCTCGAAGTCCTCGCGCGCGAGGTGCGTGCGCCTGCCTTCGGCGTCCATGAAGGTGCCGCTGGAGAAGGTAGAGGGGCGACCGTCGCGGTCGCGTATGTGGTAGACCATCAGCTCGGTGTCGTCTTCGAGCTGGAGGCTGAACCAGTCCCAGCCCTTCTGCCCGTCGGTCGTCTTCCACGTGCCGAACTCCCTGTCCATCCACGCCGAGCCGCGGAACCGCTCGGTCACGCCGCGCCAGGTGATGTCGCCCTCGGCCGCCATCCGCGTGTAGGAGAAGTAGCGCGAAGCCTCGCCGTGGTCTTTGAAGCTGACGCCCGCGCCCTCGTGCCCGTTGAGCGCGGGCGGCTTCGAGGGGCGGAGCGCGGCCTCGAAGATGAGGTCGTCGCCGAGCGTCGCGCGGAGCAGGTGCAGGCCGTGCGCCTCGCGCACCGTCCAGTCGCCGAGCCGCAGGTAGAGTTTGCGCGAGTCGGCGCGCGCGGGCGGGTCGAAGACGCCGTTGGCGCTCTTGCGGTGGTCGTAGCGGAAGACGCCGCGCGACTCGTCCGTCAAGGCGAAGTGCGCGAGGTAGAGCGGGTTGCCGATGAGCCGGAGCGGGACGACGCCGAAGCGGTCGAGGTCCGTGCGCCGCTTGAAGAAGACCAGCTCGAAGCCGAAGCGCCGCCCCGAGTCGGTCTGCGCGTGCCCCGTGTAGTACCACCACTCGGTCTGCGCGCCCGCGTGCGCGTAGAGGTCGCGTGGCAGCACGACGCCCGCGTGCTCCGTCCCGTCGCGCAGGGTCGAGGCCGGCCCCGCCACCACGTCCGCCAGCCCTTCAAGGACGTCCGACGCCGTCTGCTCGAACGTCTCGATGAGATTGCTGCCCATAAAGCTTTGGTAGAACTCCTGAAAAAAAGGTTCTCCGAAGTTAGCGGGCGGGCGTCGCGAAAGTGTCCTTCATTTGCAAAGCGGAGGTGAAATTAGGTCAGAGCCGCTCCAACTCTTCGGCCGGCTCGACGAGCAGCGTGCGGAAAGACGAGAGGTAGACGAGGCCGGGCGCGGCCCCGCGGGGCTTGGAGACGAACTTGCGCTGCGTGTAGTTGACGGCGACCTTCGAGTCCTTGCGCGCCTGGCTGAAGTGCGCGGCGAGGCGCGCGGCCTCGACGAGAGTGCGGTGCGGCACGGGCTCGTCGCGGCCGCGCGCGCGGACGACGACGTGCGAGCCGGGGTAGTCGGCCGCGTGCATCCAGGTGTCGTAGGAGCGCGCGACGCGGAACGTCACCTCGTCGTTCTCCCTCGCGCCGCGGCCGACGACGACCTCGTAGCCGTCCGACGAGCGGTAGCGGCGCAGCGTGCGCCCCTTCTCGGCCGAGTCGCGCTTTGAAGCCTTCGTGCGCGCGGCCGTCTGCGCACGCCCCGC
>DASVSK010000705.1:0-2552 GCA_036388135.1 Pyrinomonadaceae bacterium
TCGACGTCGTGGTCGGCTACGACACGCTCGACGTCACGCTCGCCGGGCGCGCCTCGGACTTCGAGCGGCTGTTGGAGCTGGCGCGCAACGCCGTCATGAACACACAGCTCACGCCCGAGGCGGTCGAGCGGGTGCGCGCGGCGAGGCTGAAGATGCTCGGCGACTCCGCGCCCACGAGCGCCGAGGCGGCCGACCGCGCCGCGGCCGCGCGCCTCTTCGGGACGTACCCGTACGGCCGCAGCCGGGACGGCTCGCCCGAGTCGGTGGCGCGCATCGGGCGGCCGGACTTTCTACTGGTGCGCGAGCGCTTCCTGAACCCGGACAACACGACCGTCGTCATCGCCGGCGGCTTCGACCACCGGCGCGTGATGCGCACGATGCGCGAGTCCTTCGGCGTCTGGCGCAAGAGCGACCGCCCCGTCCCGGCGACCTTCCGCCTGCCCGACCCGCCGGACGAGCGCACACTCGTCGTCGAGCGCGCGGGCGCGTCGGGGGTCGAGCTGCGGCTCGCCGCCCGCGGCCTCGCGCGCACAGACCGCGACTCGCCCACCGCGCAGGTGGTCGCCGCGCTCGTCCTCGGGCGCTGGCTCGCGGCCGTCCCCGAGCTTAAAGACCGCGCGGCCTTCGCGCGGCACGAAGCCTACCGCGAGGCCGGCATCTTCCGCATGGGCGCGACGCCCGCCACGCCCGCCGAAGCCGCCAGGGCGCTCGAAGCCGCGCGCGCAGTCCTGCGCGACCTCTCGGCCAACGCGCCGACGCAGGCCGAGTTCGACGCCGCGAAGCGCGCCGCCGCCTCGTCGCTCGCCGCGGGCGCGCAGGGCGACGAGGCCCTGGCCGACGCATGGCTCGACGAGCACACGTACAAGACCACGGCGGCGACGGCGCGCGAGCTGGCGCGCGCGGCCGAGGCGCTCACGCCCCCCGAGGCGCAGCGCGTCGCGGCGCGACTCTTCCTGCACACGCCGGTCGCGACCGTCGCGCTCGGCGACGCCGCGCAGCTCCGCGCCGAGCTGGCGCGCGTCGGCGCGGTCGAGGTCTTCGGCGAGGCGGCGGCCAGGCCCGCGCCGACCCCGACGCCGGCCAAGCCGCAGCAGCCCGCGCTCCAGCTCAAGCGGCCTTGAGGGGCCAGCGGGGCGCGCTACAACTCGCAAAGAAACCGCAAGTGAACTGCAACCATCCCGGGCCTTTTCTCCTGTAGCTTTGTCGCGTAATCCCCCTTCAGCAGAGACGTCGAGAGACGAGCACGCGCGGCGCGTCCGCGCGATGTTCGCCGGCATCGCCGGCCGCTACGACCTCTTGAACCACCTGCTGTCGGGGAATATTGACAAACGCTGGCGGCGCATCGTCGCCGACGGTCTGCGCCCCTCGCTCGTCGAGGGCGCGCGCGCTCTCGACGTCGCCTGCGGGACGGGCGACCTCTCGCTCGTGCTCGCGGACGCGGGCCGGGCGCGCGTCATCGGGCTGGACTTCTGCCGCCCGATGCTTGAGATCGCGCGGCGCAAGGCCGGGGCGGACTCCGCGGCCGTGCCCTTCGTCGAAGGCGACGCGCTGCGCCTGCCGTTCGCCGACGAGACGTTCGACGTCGTGACCATCGCCTTCGGGCTGCGGAACCTGGCGGGCGTCTACGAAGGCTTGAGGGAGCTGAGGAGGATACTCAGACCCGGCGGCCGCGTCGCGGTGCTTGAATTTTCGACCCCCGTCGTGCCGGGCTTTCGCGCGCTCTTCCGGTTCTACTTTACGCGCGTGCTGCCGCGCATCGGCGGGCTCGTCAGCGGCTCGCGAGGGGCTTACGAGTACCTGCCCGACTCGGTGTCGCGCTTCCCGGATCAGAAGCGCCTGGCCGAGCTGATGCGCGAGGCGGGTTTTGAAGGGGTCAGTTATCGTAACCTGACCGGCGGCATCGCCGCCCTCCACACGGGGGCGCGCGCCGCGGGGTCTTGAAAAATCACGGGCTTGGTTGCGCCACGCGCTGGCCGCAGCCACAGAACTAGCCCGGCGGATTCTGCCTCTTTGGTGGTTGTCGGGGCCGCCGTCGGGGATTTGGGTTCGCCGGGCTAGGTTTATTTTTGGGGAGTAGACGGTAGACAGTAGACAGTAGCCGGTAGAAAACTAGAGGCGGCGCGTCCCGGTCGATGGCTGAGGCGCGCCGCCTTTTCTTCCTACTGACTACTGTCTACTGACTACTGTCTACTGTGTTATTATCGGAGCGCAATCCGACTTCCCTTCTAAACAGTTTTTGATGAAGCACAAGCTGCTCGACATCGCGCGCCGTCTGCTCATCCTGCTGCTCGTCGTGTGGACGGTCGTCAGCCTCGTCACGATCCTCATCGAGTTCGTGCCGGGCGACCCGGCGACGGCCATCCTCGGCGACCAGGCGACGCCCGAGGCGCTCGACCAGTTCCGGCGCAAACACGGGCTCGACCGCCCGGCCTTCTTCTTCTCCTACTCGGGGGACGAGGGCGGCTTCCGCTGGAACGGCGCGGAGAACCGATACGTCGACTACTGGCGCGCGCTCCTGCGGGGCGACATGGGGAACTCGTTCCGCACCGACC
>DASVSK010000706.1:0-14751 GCA_036388135.1 Pyrinomonadaceae bacterium
ACGGAGGCTTCGAGGTCGATGAGCGCCCCGTCCCTGCGCCTCCCCTTGAACTCGTAGGAGGTGGGCGCGGGCTCGCCGCGCAGCCGCCGCCGCCCGTACTCCCGCATCCTCTCGCGGTCGTCCGGGCCGACGAGGAGCGAGACGTGCGCCCCGGACAACTCTTCCGGCCGCGAGTACCCCAGCAGGAGCGCGTAGGAGTTGTTCACGTAGAAGACGCGCTCCCCGTCCTCGACGACGATGCCGTCGCGTGACGCGCCGAGGATGGCGCTCTGCCACTCCTCGCTCCGCGCCAGCCGCTGCTCGGCCAGCTTGCGCTTCGTGATGTTGACGTGCGTGACGACGGCGCGCGCCGCCCCTCCGAGCACGAAGCGCGTCACGCGCGCGATGAACCAGCGCTGCTCCGTGGGCGAGTGGCAGGGGTATTCGAGGGTGAACTCGTCGAGCGCGCCTTCGATGACGGCGCGAAGCCCCTCGGCGAAGCGCGCGCCGTCCTCCGCGCCCTCGCCCCTCGCGTTCTCGCAGGATGAAAAGTAGTTCGCCCCTTCGGCCAGCCCGCGCGCGGACTGGGAGTTGGCGGCGGCGAACTCGCGCCAGGCCCGGTTGACGGCCAAGATCGTCCCGCGCTCGTCGAGCACGGCCACGTGTTCGGCGAGCGCGTCGAGCGTCGCGCGGGCGAGCCCCTCCGAATCGCCGCCCGCCCGCCCGCCCGCCCACTGTTCACCCGCCCGTCTGACCAAGAGAAACCTCTTTCGCGCTCCCCCGACACGTGGCGCTCTAAAGCACGCCCGGGAGTCGATAATACTGACGGCCTCCGGCGCGGCGTGACGCCCGCCTTCACCGCACCGCCGCCGCCTCTCAACGTCGCCGAAACAAAAAATGCACTTGATTGAAGGTTGGATAGTGTTATAAACGCCGGGAAAAGTAAACTCCCGTCATGATAACGCCTTCAAGTGACACGGACGGTTCGGGCGACCCGACGGACTTCCAGATACGCCCGCTCGGGGTCGAAGACGCCGCGGCGGTGTCGGGACTGCTGCGCGCGCAGCCGCCGGAATACGTGCGTTTCTTCTACGCGTTCGGCTTCGGCGAAGGTGAGATAGCGCGCGTCCTCGGGGGCCGCAAGAGGGACGTCTACTCCGGCATGTTCTGGCGGGGCGAGCTGGCCTGCCTCTTCATGCTGCGCGGGTGGGACGCGGGCTACGAGGTGCCCTCGTTCGGCGTGATCGTGGACGTGAAGCACCGCGGGCGCGCGTTCATGAGGGTAGCGCTCGACGTGGCGAAGCTCATCTGCCGTCTCGCGGGCGCGCCCCGCCTGATGGCTAAGATTCACCCGGATAACGTCTCGCCGCGCGGCGCGCGCCGCCTCGGCCTCGTGCAGACGGGTCACGAGCCCGAAACCGGGAACGTCATTTATCACCTGGACCTTTAGACGCGAACAACGGCGGGGCGGGCCGACGCCATGAGATTACTGAAGATCGGGGTCTACTACGCGGCCTACCTGAAACAGTTCTACGCGCGCCGCCCCGGCCTCGCGGCGATGACGTATGCCGCGCAGCACGCGGCGCTCATCGACGACTGTTTCGGCTCGTCGGACTTCTGGACGCGCGAGCTGTCGCGCCTGGGCTACGAGACGTGCGACCTCGTCATCAACGCCGAGCCGTTGCAGAGGGCTTGGGCCGCGGAGCGCGGGCTGGCTTTCGACGAAGTGGGCTGGCTCTTCGGCATCGCCGAGGCGCAGGTCAGAGACTTCCGCCCCGAAGTGCTCATCGTCGCCGACTACTCGACCGTGTCCGCCGCGTTCCTCCGCCGCCTGAGAGACGTGTGCCCTTCCCTCCGGCTCGTGCTCGGGTGGTGCGGCGCGCCTTACGGCGACGGCTCGGTCTTCGGCGAGTGGGACGTCGTGCTCTCGTGCGTGCCCGAGCTGGTCGCGCACTTCGGCGAGGCGGGACACCGCGCCCGCCACGTCAACCACGCGTTCCAGCCCCGCGTGCTCGAAAAACTCGGCGCGCGGGGAGACGCGCCTGTTGACGTGCGGACGGCGTACTTCGTCTTCGTCGGCTCGCTCGTCAAGTCCGAGCGGTTTCACCTCGGGCGCGAGCAGTTGCTCGCGCGCCTCGTCGAAGAGACGGGGCTGCAAATCTGGTCTGAGGTCGGGCCGCCGCCGCCTTCGCGCCTGCGCCGCGCGGCCCGGCTCCTGCGCGGCGGCGCGGCGGGGTCGTCGACGCAGTCTTCGGTCGACGCCCGCGTCGCGCGGCGCGCGCGCCCGCCGCTCTTCGGCCTCGACATGTTTCGGCAGCTCCGCGCGGGCCGCGTCGCGCTGAACACGCACATCGACATCTCGACGCACAGCGCATCGAACATGCGGCTCTTCGAGGCCACGGGCGTGGGGACGTGCCTGCTGACGGACTGGAAAGAGAATCTGTGTGAACTCTTCGAGCCGGACGCCGAGGTCGTCGCCTACCGCGACGCCGGCGAGTGCGTCGAGAAGGTAAAGTACCTCCTCGGGCACGAGTCGCGTCGCCGGGAGGTCGCCGCCGCGGGGCAGCGCCGCACTTTGCGCGAGCACACCTTCGCGTCGCGCGCCGCGCTCATCGATGGCATCATTCGCGAAGAACTGTCTATCGGCTGAGCCGCACGGCCGCGCCTTTCCGTCATGTCGATGAACCCTATCATCCGAGTCGACGGCATCAGTAAGAAGTACCGGCTCGGCGCGCGCCGCGCGGGGCAGACGACTCTGCGCGACGTCATCGCCGACGCGGCGCGCTCGCCGCTCGCGGCCTTCGGACGCCGTGGCGCGGCGCGGCGCGACGACGCGCCGCTGTGGGCGCTGCGTGACGTGAGCTTTGAAGTCCGGCCGGGCGAGGTGGTCGGCGTCATCGGCCGCAACGGGGCGGGCAAGTCGACGCTGCTGAAGATACTCTCGCGCATCACAGAGCCCACGGCCGGGCGGGCGGAGCTTTACGGGCGCGCGAGCAGCCTGCTCGAAGTCGGCACGGGCTTCCACCCCGAGCTGACGGGGCGCGAGAACATCTTCCTCAACGGCGCTATCCTCGGCATGCGGCGCGGGGAGATCATGCGGCGGTTCGACGAGATAGTCGCCTTCTCGGAGGTCGAGCGGTTCATCGACACGCCGGTCAAACACTATTCGAGCGGCATGCACATGCGGCTCGCCTTCGCCGTCGCCGCGCACCTCGAGCCCGAGATTCTCATCGTCGACGAGGTGCTGGCCGTCGGCGACGCGCAGTTTCAGAAGAAGTGTCTCGGCAAGATGGGCAGCGTGGCGAAGGCGGGGCGCACCGTCCTCTTCGTCAGTCACAACATGGCGGCAGTCACCAACCTGTGCCGGCGCGGGCTCGTCCTTGAGCGGGGGCGCGTCGCCTACGCCGGCACGCAGACGGAGGCCGTCGCACGCTACCTCGCGAGCTGCAACACGACGGGGCGTTCGTTGCGCGACAGGGCCGACCGCGCCGGCAGCGGCGAGGTGCGCGTCGTCGCCGTGGAGGTGAGGGACTCCGCGGGCAGGGCGCTCGACGTGGCCGCCTCCGGGCAGGACGTGGACATCTGCCTCCGCTACGAGGCGTTACACGGTTTTCACTCCCCGAGGGTCGTCGCGGGCCTGTGCGTAAAGACGCACTTCGACACGCCCGTCTTCCTCCAACACAACCGCCTCACGCGCGACGAGTGGGGGGCGCTCCCGCCCCGCGGGACGTTCGTCTGCCGCATCCCGCGGCTCCCGCTGCCGCCCGCCGCCTACCGCATCACCTACAGCCTGATGCACGACGGCGAGTACCTCGACGCGATGGAGGACGCGTACGAGCTGACGGTCACCGACGGCGACTTCTTCGGCTCCGGCGAAGTCCCGCCCGCGACTCACGGCTGCTGCCTGGTGGACGCGAGCTGGCGGCTCGAAGACGAAACGTCACGCGCCGGGCAGTCCGATGCGGCCGAGACCGAGGCGGCGCAGCCGGAAGGGAGTCCGGCGTGAAAAGCCGTGCCGCTTCCCTCCTCCGACGCCTGCGCAACCCGCGCGGCGCTGAGTCGTCGTCGCATACTCCCGCCTCTTTCGCCGAGGTCGAACGCGCCGAGCGAATCTTCTACCTCGAATACCTGCGCGAGGGGATGACGGTCTTCGACGTGGGCGCGAACGTGGGCGAGCTGACGCTGCTCTTCTCGCGCTTCGTCGGCGCGTCGGGCGGCGTCCACGCCTTCGAGCCGACCGGCCGGGGGTTCGAGCGGCTGGAGGCGGTCTGCCGCGCGGCCTCGCTCCGCAACGTGCGGCTCAACCGCCTCGCGCTCGCCGAGGAGGAAGGGTCTGTGAGCCTGCACGTCTACGACGACGACTACCTGAGCTGGAGCACGCGCGCCGAGCGCCCGCTGGAAGATTACGGCATCGACGTTAAGCCGACAGCGGTCGAGGAGACGCCCGCGACGACGCTCGACCTTTACTGCGAGCGCGGCGGCGTCGCGGGGATAGACCTGCTGAAGGTGGACGTCGAGGGCGCGGAGTTTCAGGTGCTCGTCGGCGCGCGGCGCATGCTCGGCGAAAGGCGCGTCCGCTGCGTGACGTTCGAGTTCGGCCAGACCACCTTCGACATGGGGAACAGCCCCGACCGCATCGACTCTTACCTGAGAAGCGCCGGTTACGAGCTGCGCAACCTCGTCGCGGGCGACCCGGTCTTTCCCGGCGGTGAGAGCGCGCGGACGGCGTGCTACTCCATGCACGTGGCGACGCCCGCGGGCGCGAAACTCTTATGAGGGCCGCGCGGCTGCACCCGGTCACCGACGCCGACCACGAGTGCCCTTACTGCCGCGCGCGCCTGCGCGTCAAAGGTTGGCACGTCCCCGGCATGCGCAACCTCGCGGACCTGCTCTGCGAAAACTGCGGGCGCGCGTTCTACGGCGACCTCGCGTCGGGGCAGGCGCTCTACACGCCGATGCTTCTGGAGAAGGGGGCGGGCGCGGTACACGACGCTCACGGCGTCGAGTGGTTCGCGGGCTGGCTGCGCGACTCGTACGCACGCCGGGTCGACGAGCCCGTCCCCTTCCACGCGCAGGAACGGCGGGCGATAACGCGCCCCGTCGTGCTCCTCAACTGCCTCGACACGCTCTACGGTCATTCGCTCCTCAAGCTGCTCAACGCGCAATATTATCTCGACCGGCGCGCGGACGTTGACCTCGTGGTCATGGTTCCGTCGGCGCTCGCCTGGATGGTGCCGGACGGCGCGGCACAGGTCTGGAGCGTCGGGCTGCCGCTGCGACGCGGGACGGAGTGGAACGAGTGGCTCGCGCGCGAAATCCGCCGCCGCGTCGAAGCCTTCGACCGCGTGAGCCTCGCCCACGCGCTCTCGCACCCGCGGCCGGACGAGTTCGACATCGAGCGCTTCACGCGCGTCAAACCCTTCCCCCTCGACGAATGGGACGCGCGCCTCGGGCGGCCGGCGGTGACTTTCATCTGGCGCGACGACCGGCCGTGGCGCGCACCCGCGTCCGACCCCGAACAGCTCGCCCGGCGCGGACGGCTCAAGGGGTTGATCGCCTCTCGGTTTCGGCCGGGGGTAGGGCAATCCGAGCTGGTGTCCGAGCTGGCGGAGGCGCTCAGGCGTGATTTGCCCGCGCTCGATTTTGCGGTGGCGGGTCTGGCGGGTGACGCAGGGCGCGGGGAGTTGGCGGGCTGGATTAGTGACCTGCGGCGCACGACCTTAGACGACGAGGCCGAGCGCGGCTGGTGCGAGCGCTACGCCGCGAGCCACGTCGTCGTCGGCGTCCACGGCTCGAACATGCTTCTGCCTTCGGCGCACGCCGGCGGCCTCGTCGAACTCATCGGGCCGGGGCGCTGGGGCAACTTCACGCAGGACGTTCTCTTCCGCGAGGCCGCCGACTGCCGTGAGACGTTCTTCCGCTACCGCTTCGTCGACGAGCTGACGCCGCCGTCCTCACTCGCGCGGCTCGTCGTCACTATCTTAACGAAGCGCGAGAGCTTCCGCCGCCTGATGAACGTCCTTTAGAAGCGGCCGAAAGGGCGTGCGGCCCGACCGCGGATAACGAGAATGTTTCCATACTCAGGGGGAAGCTGAACGCTTCGGACGGCGTTTTCTCGGCAGACGACTGGACGAGGGGCTATTACGTAGCGGCGGGGAGGAATTTTTAGGTTAGAATGTCGGCGGCTCCAGTCGGGCCAGAGCAGTCCTAACACATGAAGAGCGTATTTCGGGGCTTGATGCCTGATGAAGATTTGTCCTATCTGCCGAACCTGCTACGACGACACCGACACGACGTGCAGTCAGGCCGACCGCAGCATCCTGGTGCCGTCCCGACCGGGGCCCCGAATTATTGACGACAAGTACCGACTTGATAAGCTGCTCGGTCAGGGCGGCATGGGGGCGGTCTACGCGGGCTTGCACGTCGAGCTGGAACGCCCGACGGCCATCAAGCTCCTTCTCCCCGACCTGGTTAGCGACCAGTTGGCGTTAGAGCGGTTCAAGCGAGAGGCTCGCGCCGCCGCGCGCCTCAACCACCCGAACGTCGCCGGCACCTACGACTTCGGCACACTCCCAAGCGGCGAGTCCTACATCGTCATGGAACTCGTCGAAGGCGAGACGCTGCGCGACCACCTCAGTGCCTCCTCCCCGCTACCCATCCCGGAGGCCGTGCTCATCGCACGCCAGGCGGCCGACGGCGTCGAGAGCGCCCACCGCGGAGGGATCGTCCACCGCGACCTCAAGCCCTCGAACATCATCATCTCCCGCGACCACCACGGCTCGGTCTTAGTTAAGGTCTTGGACTTCGGCATCGCAAAACTTAAAGAAAGTTCGACGACGGCCCCCCTCACCTCCATCACCACCACGGGAGCAATCGTCGGCACGCCCCGCTACATGTCGCCCGAGCAGTGTGACGACCGTGAGGTCGACGCCCGCTCGGACATATACAGCCTCGGGGTGATTCTCTACGAGATGCTCGCCGGCCGCGCGCCGTTCGACTCCCCGTCCGCGATGGCGCTCGCCCTGAAACATATACAGGAGCAACCGCCGCCCTTGAGCGAGGCGCGGCCGGACTTGCCGGTTGAGCTGGACAGGCTCGTCATGTGGGCGCTGGCGAAAGACCCGGCCGACAGGCCCCAGACCGCCGCCGAGTTCTCGGGCGCTCTACTGGCGGCGGAGGAGCCTGCCGCGACGCCTGCCGTGTCCCCCTCTCAGCCGTCCCCCCGGCGAGATTCGGACTCGCAGGGAGGCGGACAGAATTCTCGGCCCGCGGGTGAAGTGTCCGCGTCGCGCCGCGGCTCCTCCTCGAATCAAGCGAGAGACGACGCTCCGGCGGACGGCGGCCGGGCCGGAGTCCCGTCACGCGCCGCCACGCCGCCGAAGGATTCGACGGGGGAAGAGCACCCGAACTTAGCGAACGCGGGCCGAGCCGTGAATTTCCCTTCGACGTCGGGTCAAGTCACACAAGCGGTCGACACGCCGCCCGGGCCCGATGAAAGTTTGACCTACGGCAGCCCGCGCCCGGAATCGAGGAAGACCAAACTCCTCGCCTTTGCCGCGGCGGGCGTGCTGGCCATCTCGGTAATCGGCGTCGTCGTCGCGGGACGATGGCGTAACCAGTCAACGCGTACTGCTTCCAACACGAATACCGTCTCGGCCGCCGTCCCGAGCCCGACGCCCGGCGTCACGCAGCGCGACGCGGAGGTTCCAGCCGACACCCCCGCGAAAGTGGAGAAGAAGGAGCCCGCGCAAAGCCCGGAGACGGATAGAAAGGTTTTACAGTCGGCGCTCGCCGGCTGGGTCGCCGCCACCAACGCCCGCGACGCCGGTCGCCAACTCTCTTACTACGCCCCGCGTCTGGAAGCGTTCTACCTGTCGCGTAACGTCCCGCGCGAAATGGTGCTCGCCGAGAAAAGAAATACCATCGGTCTGGCCGAGCGCGTGTCGATTTCGGTGGGTGAGGCGGCGGTCGAAATCGGCCGCGACGGGTCGACGGCCGTCATGAGGTTCCGCAAAGAATACGTGATCGAATCCGGCGGAAGACGCCGGGACGGCGAGGTCTTACAAGAGCTTCAGTGGTCTAAAACGAACTCGGGCTGGAAGATTACGAGTGAGCGCGACCTCCAGGTGCTTCGCTAAGCTGCGGAGCCGTGCCCGCGTGCGGCGCGCGAACGGACGCGCCGGGCCGCTCAGCCCAGGAGACGTAAGCCCTCAGGCAGCGACTCGCCGAAGATGCGCACCGCGGCGGCCCTGCTGCGCGGCGTGAAGGCGCGCAGGGCTTCGAGCGCCTCTTCGCCAGCGCCCGCCTCTTGCAGACGCCGGACGGCCTCCTGTCTGAAGTCGGGCTCGACGTCGCGCAGCGGGTCGTCCGTCCGCGCGGCCAACTGGGAGACGGCCGTGGCGACGTGCCCCGTCAGCTCGGGCAGCGACAGGAGGGACGCGGCCCACCTCGCCGCCGCCTCGGCCGGCACGACGCAGTTCAGCGGCCCGTAGAAGGGGACGCGCGCGCCGAGTCGCCCGAGCGCCCAAGTGAAACTCTTGTTGCCGGGCTCCGCCTCCACGCGGCCGAGAAGCTCCTCGCCCAGCTCCACGCGGAGGGCGGGGGGCAGGTGCTCAAGGCTCGCGAGCAGGAGCAGCCCCTCGCGCTCGACCTGCCGGTTTATACGTCCCTTCATCTTCCTGCCGCTCACGCCCAGCAGCCCCTTGTGCCGCTCGTAGAGTTCGAGCTGCTGCCCTGCGTTCAGGCCGCCCGACACGCGCTGCCAGAGGATGAGCCACTCGACCTGACACTGCACGTCCTTATCGAAGCAGAGCCCTTCGTGGTAGACCTTCCGCGCGCGCGTCACGCGCCACTCGTCGAGCAACGCGCCGAAGCCGGGACGCAGGCAGAAGCCGAACAGGTTGAGCCAGCGCGCCTCGTAGTTGCGCCCCTTCCGCCGCCCCGCGGAGAGTTCCGCCAGCACGTCGCAGAGCTTGCGGATGGTCTCGGTCCGCCACGCGTCTTTGCGGTAGCCGAGCGCGGCCTCCAGCCTTCCGGGCAGCGCCTCGGGCGACAGGGTCTCGCCCGGCAGGGCGTCGCGGGGGCCGCCGAAGACTGCCTTTAACAACTTCTCGGCCTCCGCCAACGCCTCTTCGGGGATGACGACCCGCGTGTCCTCTTCCGCGGCCTGCGCCTCTTCCTCTTCCCCGTCGCCTTCGTCCTGCGCCGACGCACCCCTGAGCTGGAATTGCAGACGCCAGCGGTGGCCGGTCTTCGGGGCCTCGCACCACAGTTCGAGCGTGCCGACCTCCGTGAAGTGCGCCGTCAGCCGCACGTCCAGCTCGATGTGGCGCGAGCGTTTGCCGTAGCGCAGGACGGTGACGAGCGGCGCGTGGTGGTGCAGCTCGCCCTCCTCGAAGCGGACGGCCTCGCCCTGCTCGTCGTGGCGCGTGGTGGTGCTGTAGAGCGTGAAGGAGACGGGGCGGTTGGTGAGCGCCGTGAACTCACGCCCGCCGAGTTCGAGACGCGTGCCCTCCTCGGTCCCGCGCGGCAGGACGCAGACGGCCGTCCGCGCGCCCTGCCCCGCGCCGACGCCTTGCCCGACCTGTTGCACGCCGATGTAGTAGCCGCGCGCGCTCCCGCCGCTGACGCGGACGCCGCCCATGCGACGCACGCGCGCGTAGTAGGCCGCGCCGACGGCGACGGCCGTCTCCGGCGTCTCGTTGTGCAAGACCTTGGGCCGCCAGCGCCTCCCTTCTTGCGGGAACCAGCCCGCGACGGCCGCGACCAGCCGCTCGCGCGCGACCGGCGGGTGGAAGAAGCCGCCGTTGAAGAGAATCGCGTCCGGCCGCGCCATCTTGCCGCGGCCCTCTTCCTGACCTTCGCTTTGAACTTCCGCTTGAACTTTCCCTTGTTCTGTTTCTTCGTCCGAGCCCGAGCCGCCGTCGCCCATAGCCAGCGCGGCCTGAGTCAGAAACGCGGCCAGGTGCTTCGTGATGGCCGGCTCGCCCGCGTACGGCAGACCCAGCTCGCGCAGGCCCGTGCGCCGTTCGGACGCGGGCAGGTCTCCGGGCGCGCTCGCCGGGAGGAAGCCTTCGGCCAGGACTTCTTCGACCTCGGCGCGCGTCAGCACGGTGCTGAGCGCGCCGCCCACGACCGCCCGCCCGCCGCCGAGCACCGTGACGGGCGCGCTCTCGGCCGCGTCGTCTCCGAGCAGCCGCTCCTTTGCGGCGCAGCACTGCCGGCGCAGCGCGTTCTGCTGCCTGAGCGAGAGGCGCGGCCGCCCGAGCTTGTCTTCGACGAGGCGCGCGAGCGCGAGGTCTACGTTGTCGCCGCCGAGCAGCAGGTGCTCGCCGATGGCCGTCCGCTCGAAGCGCACCTCCCCGCCTTCGACGCGGACGCGTATCAGGCTGAAGTCGGTGGTGCCGCCGCCCACGTCGCAGACGAGGACGAGCTGCCCGTCCTTGAGTTGGCGCTTGAGCCCGCCCTTCTGCGCCGCGACCCACGCGTAGAAGGCCGCGAGCGGCTCCTCCAGCAGCGTCAGGTTCTCAAGCCCCGCCTCGCGCGCCGCCGTAACGGTCAGCTCGCGCGCCTCCTCGTCGAACGAAGCCGGCACGGTGAGCACGACCTGCTGGCGCTCGAAACGCAGCGCGTCCGCGACAGAGTCGTCCCCGCCGGTCGTCTTAGAATGGTTCCACGCGTCGCGCAGGTGCGAGAGGTATCGGGCCGAGGCCGCGACGGGCGAGCAGGACTTGTCGCCCGGCTCCGCGCCCCAGGGGAGGATGTCGGCCGTGCGGTCGACCGACGAGAGGCAGAGCCATGACTTGGCCGACGCCACCTGCCGCCCCGGCGTCAGCGCCCCGCGCTCCCGCGCCAGCACGCCCACCAACGCCTCGGGCCTCGCCTCGTCCCAGGGCAGGACGAGGCCGCCCCGCGCGGCCTCCCCCTCGTCGGCGAAGTAGATGAAAGATGGCAGGGAGGGGAGCGCGCGCACCTCGCCCTCGGCGACGAGCTGCGGCACCTCGAAGACGCGGACGGGGGGCGGCGCGCCGCGCGCCGGCCTCTCCTCCGTGTCGACGTAGGCCACCGCCGAGTTGGTCGTCCCGAGGTCGATGCCGATCAAGAAACGGCTTGTGGCTTCCATGACAGACGGCCCGCGCCCCTCAACCCTCGTCCTGCTCCCGGATGTTGAATTCGAGCTTCCAGCGGTGCGCGCCGTCGCGCGAGACGCACCAGACTTCGAGCGTGCCGACCTCCGTCACGCGCGTCTCAAGGCGCACGGGCAGGACGGTGTCCTCTTTCCCCTCCAAATCGAGCGTCACTTCGAGCGGGCTCATCTCCTCTATCTCGTCGCCCCAGTCCTCGACGAGACTGCCGATCTCGTCCTGCCTGCGCACCGTCGAGCTGAGGAAGCGGAACTCGGCGGGCTCGCCGACCACGAGGCCGAACTCGCGCGAAGGGATGGCGGCCTCCGTCCCCTCCTCCATGCCGAAGGGCACGACGCACAGCGCCTTGAGCGGCGCGGGGAGGCCGGGGACGGCGGGCATCGCGCTCTCGACGCCGATGTAGTAGGTGCGCGACGCGCCGCTGCGGATGCGGACGCCGCGGCCGCGCTTGGCCCTGCCGTAGTAGGCCGCGCCGCGCGCGACCGCGTGGTCGAGGTCGGGGGCTTCGAGCACGCCGCGCTCGCCGAGCGGCTCGAAGCCTTCGGCGCGGAGCCAGTCGTCGAGCACCGCGACGACGCGTTCGCGCAGCACGCCCGCCTTCATCACGCCGCCGTTGAAGAGGACGTGCGTGGGGCAGGCGAAGCCGCTCGGGCCGCGGCGTATCAAATCCGGCTCGCCGCCGCCGCCCGCCGCCTGCCGCGCGAGGAAGCGCGCGAGGTGTTTCGTCACCGCCGGGTCGGCGGCGTAAGGCAGGCCCAGCTCCTGAAAGCCGACGCGCCGCTGCCGCGCAGGCATCTCGTCGCGCCCGACGGCGGGGAAGAATCCTTCGGCGAGGACGCGCTCAAGGTCTTCGCGCCGCAGCTCCGTCTTGACCGTGCCGCCGACGAGCTTCGACCCCTTGCCGAGCAGCGTGACGGGCTGCTTCTGACTCTTCGGCTCGGCGAACAGCCTCTCCTTCGCCAGCCGGCACTGGTGCCAGAGCCCCTGCAACTGCCAGGTGTCTACGCGGTGGCCCTCATCTTCGAGGCGTTGTTGGAGGAGTCGCGCGAGCGCCAAATCCATGTTGTCGCCGCCGAGCAGGATGTGCTCGCCGACGGCCGCCCGCTTGAGGGACAGCTCGCCGCCCTCCTCCGAGACCGTGATGAGGCTGAAGTCGGTCGTCCCGCCGCCGATGTCGCAGACGAGGATGAGGTCGCCGACCTTGACGCGCTTGCGCCAGCCCTCGCCCTGCGCGTCGATCCACGCGTAGAAGGCGGCCTGCGGCTCTTCGAGCAGCGTCACGCGCGTGAGCCCGGCGGCCTCGGCCGCGCGCAGGGTCAGCTCGCGCGCCTCGTCGTCGAAGGAGGCGGGCACGGTCAACAGCACCTGCTGCGCGCCGAGCGCCAGCGCCGGGTTCTTCTTCGCGTTCACGCGCGAGTCCCAAGCGTGCCGCAGGTGGCGCAGGTACTCGGCCGAAGCCTGAACGGGCGAGAGCTTCTGAACCTCCTCGGGCGCGCCCCACGGCAGGATGGCCGAGGCGCGGTCGACCGCCGCGTACGAGAGCCACGACTTGGCCGACGCGATGAGGCGCGACGGGTTCTCCGCGCCGCGCTTGCGCGCCAGCTCGCCCGCGATGACCTGCGGCTCGCGCTCCCACGGCAGCGCCAGCGCGCCCTTTGGGAAGTCTAGCTCGCCCGGCACGTAGAGGAATGACGGGAGCAACGTGCGCTCCTCGACCTCATTCGGGTTGGTCAACTGCGGGACGGCCTCGACGGTGATGCGCGCCTCCTCTTCGGGCGCGGCCGTGTCGAATCGGGCGACCGCCGAGTTGGTCGTCCCCAGGTCAATGCCGACGATGAAAGGCGTGTCCAAAAGATTCCCCCTCGTATGATGGTTATGAGCGACGGCCGGCGAGCGGCCGGGGGATGGCGCGGCCCGCCTCCCCCTCTCATCATTCATCGCTTACCCGTCTCTCGCTTACTGAATCTCCACCTCGGCGGGGGCGACGATGCCGCGCCCGGCCCCCCGCGGCGGGAGAGAAGGCAGGTTAATTTCGGCCACGCGCCAGCCGCGGTGCCTGAGCAGCCCGCGCAGGGGCGCGCGCCCCGTCACGTTCCCGACGAACCTGACCGAAGCCGGGTCGAACCCTTCCGCGACCGTCACGGGCTGGTCTTCCTCGCCCGCGATGATGGGCTCAAGCTTAACGTACTGTTCGAGCACGCTGCGGCAGTTGGCGTGCAGCTCGCGCACGGCCGCCCCCACCTGCGCGTCCTGGTAGGGCGTGATGTCTTCGCTGAAGAAGTCGATCAGCCGCCCGTCGCGTTGCAGCAGGGCGAGCATCTGCACGGCGCGGTCGGTCGAATCCTCCGCGGGACGAGCCTCGGGCGGCTCGGCGGAGGGGGTTGGCGTCTCAGGCGCGCGGTCGAGCGCCGGCGGCGCGGCCCCCCTGACCACTTCCGGGGCGATGTCCTCCGGCACCTCGCCCCGCGACAGGACGGAGAAGAAGCAGCGGGCGGCGTAGGAAATTCTTTTGCCGATTCCAATCATCTTGTTGTCTCCATAGCTCCTAAATAAAGGCAGATTGCCTGCCCGGCAAAATAAACGAGTATGCTATAGCCCCCCGGTGTGTTTAGCAAACGGCCTGAAAATGTGAGTAAACCGGGCGGCCCCGCCCCGAGGCATAAGGAACATTCGCGGGGAGGAAGAGGGCGTTGAGCGCCGACGCACGGGTCTGGGGTCAGGCGTCTACGTCACGTAAGGATTTTGCCGGGTCGTCGGGGAATTTTCCCCGTGACTGTCGTACACTAGCCTCAGGGGTCAAGGCGAAGATTTCACCATCGGGGTCGAAGAGGAGTATCAGATCGTCGACGTGGGGACGCGCGAGCTGCGTCCGCGCGCGCTCCGCATCCTGCCCGGGGCGCGCGCCGCGGTGGGCGATCAGGTCACGCCGGAGCTGTACCTCTCGCAGATCGAGATAGGCACGCCCGTCTGCAAGACGCTGGGTGAAGTGCGCGCCGAGCTGACGCGCCTGCGCCGCGAGGTGAACGCGGCCGCCGCCGCGCAGGGCAGCCGCATCGGTGCGGCGGGCACGCACCCCTTCTCACACTGGGAGGATCAGGAGATTACGCCGCGGCGGCGCTACACCGGAATCGCCGAGGAGTACGAACAGCTCGCGCGCGAGCACCTGATCTACGGCTGCCACGTCCACGTCGGGGTCAAAGACCGCGAGGTCGCCATCCAGGTGATGAACCGCGCGCGGCTGTGGCTCGCGCCCCTGCTGGCGCTCGCCGCCAACTCCCCCTTCTGGCTCGGCCTCGACACGGGCTACGCCAGCTATCGCACGGAGATATGGCGGCGCTGGCCGATGGCGGGCACGCCGCAAGAGTTCGGCTCGCGCTCCGAATACGACGCCCTGGTCGAGTCCCTCGTCGCGACCGGCAGCGTCGGCGACGCGACTAAAATCTACTGGGACCTGCGCCCCTCGGCGAGATACGAGACGCTGGAGTTCCGCGTCACGGACGTGTGCCTGACAGTGGACGAGGCCGTCATGATCGCCGGGCTCGCCCGCGCGCTCACGCGCGCCTGCTACGGCGAGGCCGCGCGGGGCGAGCCGCTCCCGCGGGTGCGCCCCGAGCTGCTGCGCGCGGCG
>DASVSK010000707.1:0-3886 GCA_036388135.1 Pyrinomonadaceae bacterium
CCACGTCGTGGAGAGTTATCGCGGGTCCCGCGCCGCCCGAAGGCGCCGCGGCGCGGGACCCGCCCCGCGTACCGCCCGGGCGGTCAGTGATTGCCGTGGCCGGCGTGGGCCGCGGCCGGCTTCCTGGCCGCCGGCTTCTTCTTCGCCACCGGCTTGCGCGCCGCCGCCTTCGCCGCGGGCCTCGCGCCGCCGCCGAGCGAGGCGTTGATGCGGTTCATCTCCGCGATCTCGCCCTGCTGCTTGGCGACGGTCTTCCGCGCGAACTCCTTGACCTCGGCGTGCTCGGCCTTCGTCGCCGCCTCCTTCGACATGTCGACCATCATCTTGTGGTGGTGCGTCATCGTCGAGAGGAAGAGGCGGTCGAACTCACGCCCCTCGGCCGCCTGCAGCTTCGCCATGTCGGCCCCGTGGTCCATCTGCATGTTCTTGTGGCCGGGCATCGACTGCATGTGCGACATCATCTGCGCGTGGTCCATCTGGGGGTGGTTCGAGTACCAGTGCTGACGGTGGCCGCGGAGCACCGCGACGTCCCGCTGCTGGTCGTCGGCGGTCTTCTTCGCCAGGGCCTTGACGCGCGCGTCCGCGCCCTTCTGCTGGGCGAGGCGCGACATCTCCACGCCCTGCTCGTGGTGCATGATCGTCATGTCGATGAAGTGCAGGTCGTAGGGCATGTTGCCCGCCTGCCCGTGCCCCATGTGGCCCGCTTGCTGCTGGCCCGCCTGCCCCGTGTGGCCCGTGTGGTCCTGCGCCGCCGCGCCGACGACGCCCACCGCGACGAGCGCCGCGGCCGCGACCGCGACCGCCAGCTTCCTCTTGATTATTTCGGTCTTCATACTTCCTCCTTGACTGCTTCCTGCCGCCCGCGGCGCGGACGGCAGCCCGTGGGTTTACGAACGGGCCGGCGCGCCCCCCGCGCCGGCCCCTCGCCGTCTACTCGTGCTTGTGGCCGCCCGCCGGCTGACCCTTCGGCGCCTCGACGATGCCTTCGCGCACGCGACGCATGACCTCGTCGTACATCGCGGGCGGGAGCACCCTGACCATCGTCATCATGCCCATGAAGGAGCCGGTCCAGCCCGGCGGCAGCCCGTAGGTCTGCGGCTTGGCGACCTCCTTGTCCATGAACATGACCATGTCCTGCGGGTAGCCCGGCACGCGCTTGCGCCGCGCCGTGTCGTCGGGGTTCGAGACCTGCCCCAGCCTCTCAGCCTGCCCGGGCTGCACCTCGGAGCCCTTGCCCTGCGAGGGCGAGGGCTGCTGGCCGTGCCCCTGATGCTGGTTCTGTGGCCCGACGGCGTTCGAGACGTTGCGCTCCTGGGTGGTCATGCCCATGCCGCGGCCCATGCCGGGGCCGAGGTCTTCGCTGAGCGCGTGCCCCTGCGTGACGACGCCCATCCCCTCTTCCATGCCCTTGCCGGTCTGGGAGCCCATGCCCGCCTGCCCCATCGGCCCGACCATCGAGACCATCTGGTTCATCATGTGGTGCGGCAGGTGGCAGTGGAGCATCCAGTCGCCGGGGTAGACCGCGTCGAACTCGATGTCGCGGGCCTGCGCCACGCCGACGAGGACGGTGTTGTGCGGGAACCAGGTCGATTCGGGCGCGCGCCCGCCCTCCGTGCCGGTGACGTAGAACTGGTTGCCGTGGATGTGCATGGGGTGGTGATCCATCCCCATGTTGATCATGCGAATGCGCACGCGCTCGCCCTGCCGCACGATCATCGGGGTAGAGTGCGGCCCCGAGCGGCCGTTGATCGTCAGCCAGTTGAACTCCATCGCCAACGTGTTCGGGATGGGGTTGTTGGGGAGCAAGGCCCACTCCTGTAGGACGAGGCCGAAGTCTCTGTCCACCCTCGGCGCGTACGGCCTCTTGGGGTGGACGATGAAGAAGCCGATCATGCCCATCATCTCCTGCATCGCCATGTGCGAGTGGTAGAAGAACGACCCGTTCTGGTGGACGTTGAACTCGTAGGTGAAGGTCTGCCCCGGCTCGATCAAGGGCTGGTTAAGGAACGGCACGCCGTCCATCGCGGGCGGCACCTCCAGCCCGTGCCAGTGCATACTCGTCCCCTCGGGCAGCTTGTTGGTGACGTGGATGCGGACGCGGTCGCCCTCGTTGATCTCGATGGTCGGCCCCGGCACGCTCCCGTTGTAGCCCCAGCCGATGATCTCCTTGCCGGGGATGAGCTGCCACTTCACGACCTCGGGGACGAGGTGGAAGACCTTCACGCCGTTGTCCATCGTCCAAGGGAGCTTGGGCACGTCCGGGACCTCGACGGGGACGACCCCGCCCTCGGCCGCGGCGGGACGGTTGTCGGTCCTGGGGGGCGCCTGCGGCTGCGGCGCCGTGTGCCCCTCGTGCTGCTGCGCTCGCGCGACCCTCGCGCCGGCCGCGGACGCCGCGCCGGCGGCCCCGAGGATCGAGGCGCGCCTCAGAAAATTACGTCTGCCGTTATCCATCTCTTAACTCCTGTCCCTGTTAAAAAAAATCCGGTTAACGCGCCGCGTCAGCGGTCGTCGGAGCCGCCGCCCGCGGAACCCAATCTGAACCCTTCGGTGCGCTCGCCGCCCTCGCCCGGGCGGCCGACGGCGTCGAGGCCTCCTTCGAGGAGGAACCCCCTCAGCCCCGCGGCGCTCCGCCTCAGTTCGACCAGCGCGCGCGCGTACTCGACCTCGACCTGGAAGAGGGTGCGCTGCGCGATCAGGACCTGCGGGTAGGCGGCCGCCATCTGCCTGAAGTTCGAGAGGTACATCTCGTAGGCCTGGCGGGCGCGCGGGATGACCTGCGTGCGGTACTTCTCCACCATCGTCCGGGCGCTGCGGTATTCGCGGAAGGAAGAGGCCATCCGCGTGCGTAAAGAGAGTTGTAGCCGGTCCAGCTCACGCTCGGCGATGGCCAGCTCGGCCTCGGCCGCCGCGATGCCGCCCTTGTTGCGGTTGAAGATAGGCACGCTTACTCCCACCTCGATCCGCCCCGTCGCCCCGGTCTTCCTGCCGTCGCTCTCCAGTAACTCGTTGCTGTAACCGACCCCCCCGTTGACGAAGAGGTCGGGGACACGCTCGGCCTTCTGGCGCGAGACCTCAGCACGTGCGCGCTCGAGGCTCGCCCTGGCGACCCTTATCTCGGGGCTGTCGCGCAGGAGCGTCGTGAGCAACTGCTCCTGGTCGAGCGCCGCGTCACCCTGGTCGAGGCTCCCGGCCAGACGCGCGGGCTTGAGGTCGGGGTTGTTAACCATCGCCCCGATGGCCCGCCACGCCTGCTCCCAGTCGCCCTGCGCGCGCAGCATCTCTATCTCCGCGCGCTCGGCCTCGATCTCGATCTCCAACTGGTCGGGGCGGTCGGCCTGCCCGACGTTGTAGAGCTCTTTGGTGATCTCGACCGCCTCGCGCGCGAGGTCCGCGAGGTCGGCGCGCAGCTCCACCAACTGCTGCGCCCCGAGCGCCTCGAAGTAGAGCGCGCGGACCGAGTTCGTGATGCGCAACCCCTGGGCCTCGGCCATGATCTCGGCCTGCTCGCGCTCGCGTTGGAAGACGCGTTTCGCCTTCCCCAGCTTCCCTCCCAGCGGAATCGTCTGCTCGACGAAGAGGCCGTGCTCGCTCCTCTCGTTGGGGGCGCGGAAGGCCAGCTCCTCCCCGAAGTAGCCGACGACCGGGTTCGGGAAGGCCCCGGCCTGGCGGCGGCGTCCCTCCGCCGCGAGTACCGCCGACCGGGCCTGCGCGACAGTCGGGTTCCTCTCGGCCGCCATCCTCTCCAGCTCTTCGAGCGTGACGACCGGCCCCTGGGGGGTGAGCCCCTCCCGTGCGCGCCTTCTCACCGGCCCCTGCGGCTGTGTAGCCTGGTGCGCGCTGTGGTCGACGGCCGGGGAGGGCTGCTGCGTCCCCGCGGGCGCAG
>DASVSK010000708.1:0-4066 GCA_036388135.1 Pyrinomonadaceae bacterium
GCCTCGCGCAGGAGGTCTAGTCTTTCACGGCACACGTTTTTCACCCCCCGTGAAAAAGGGTAAAGGATAAAGGGGGAGGCGTAAAGGTTCTCGGCCCTTCCCCCTTCCCCCTTCCCCTTTACCCTTTGAGTAGCTCCGCCATGACGGCCTTCTGCACGTGCAGGCGGTTCTCGGCCTCGTCGATGACGACCGAGGCGTGCGAGTCGATGACTTCGTCGGTGACGATGCAGTTGCGGCGCACGGGCAGGCAGTGCATGAAGACGGCGGCGTCGGTGCGCGCCATCTTCGGCGCGTCCACGATCCACTCGCCGCGGTAGGGCGCGCGCTCCTCGACGTCGTCGGCGGGCGAGCCGTAGAACTCCCTGCTCCCCCAGCTCTTCGCGTAGACGACCTGCTGGCCGTCGAAAGCCCCTTCGACGTCGCTCGTCATCGTGACGGTCGCCCCGGCGTCGAAGGCGCGGCCGTTGATTTCCCGCACGAGGTCTTCGTCCAGCTCGTAGCCGGGCGGGTGCGCGATGGTCAGGTCGTGACCCATCTGCGCCGCCGCGAGCGCGAAGCTGTTCGGCACCGCCATCGGGAGCGGCTTCGGGTGCCACGCCCATGTCAGCAGCACGCGCTTGCGCCCCGCGCCCAGCTTCTCGCGCACCGTCATCATGTCGGCCAGCGCCTGACACGGGTGGTGCATCGCCGATTCGAGGTTGACGACCGGCACCTCCGAGTACTTCGCGAAGGCCGCCAGCACGGGGTCTTGCCGCTCCTCCTTCCAGTCCTTCATCGCCGCGAAGGTGCGCACGCCGAGGGCGGACGTGTAGCGCGCGAGCACGCGCACGAACTCCTTGACGTGCTCGGTCTTGTCGCCGTCCATCACCGCGCCCTCGCGGTGCTCCAGCGTCCAGCTCGTCCCGCCCGGCTCCAGGACGACGGCGTTGCCGCCCAGCTCGTAGACGCCGACCTGCATCGACGCGCGCGTCCGCAGACTCGGGTTGAAGAAGACGAGCGACACCGAGCGACCCGCCAGCGGCTTCCGCGAGTCCTCGCCGCTCTTGAAACGCGCGGCCGCGTCGAGCAGGCCTTCCAGCTCGTCGCGCGTCCAGTCGGCGGTCGTCAGAAAGTTTCTTGGCATCGCTTACGAAACAATCTCCTTCAGGGCCCCGACGAACATCCCCGCCTCCTCCGCCTTCAGGCAGAGCGGCGGCAGCAGGCGGAGCACTTTCGGGTCGCTCGACGTGCCGGTGATAATGCGGCGTTCGAGCAGCGCCTTGTTGACCTTCGCCGCCACCGGCTCCGCGAACTCGACGCCGAGCAGCAGCCCCCGGCCGTGTACGCCCGCGACGCCCGCGACGCCCGCCAGACTCTCGCGCAGGTAGGCTTCGACCGCCAGCGCGTTCTCCAACATCCCGTCCGCCTCGATGGCTTCGAGCGTCGCCGCCACGGCCGCCATCGCCAGCATCCCGCCGCCGAAGGTCGTGCCGAGGTCGTTCTCTTTGATCGACGAAGCCACGCCTTCGGTCGTCAGGCACGCGCCCACGGGGACGCCGCTCCCCAGAGCCTTCGCCAGCGTGATGACGTCCGGCACGACGCCGCCCGCCGCCTCGCTCCCCGCGAAGAACCACGAGCCGGTGCGCCCCACGCCGGTCTGCACCTCGTCGAAGACGAGCAGCGCCCCGCGCTCGTCGCACAGGCGGCGCAGGCCCTGATAAAACTCCGGCGGCGCGAGGCGCACGCCCGCCATCGACTGAATCGGCTCAAGCATCACGGCCGCCACCGTCTCGTCGGCCAGTGCCTCGACCGACTCGATTGAGCCGAACTCCGCGCACAGGTGCCCCGGCACGTTCGGACGCCCGATGTCGCGGTACCTGCCGAGGAAGGTGGCGCTGATGGAGTCGGCGGTGCGCCCGTGGAAGCCGCCCGTGAAGGTGACGACGCGCTCGCGCCCCGTCTTCATGCGCGCCATGCGCATCGCGTTCTCGTTCGCCTCGGTGCCCGAGTTGCAGAAGAAGGCTTTCGTGATTCCTTCGGGCGCGCACCCGACGAGTCTTTCGGCTGCGCGCGCGCGCACGTCCGAGTAGACGACGTTCGAGTAGAAGAGCAGCCGCCCGGCCTGCTCGCGCAGCGCCTCGACCACGCGCGGGTGGCAGTGCCCCGTCGCGCAGACGGCGTGGCCGCCGTAGAGGTCGAGGAAACGCTCGCCCTCGGCCGTCTCCACCCACGAGCCCTCGCCGCGCGCGGGCGCGAAGGGAAACTTCTTGTACGTCGCGAGCTGGAACTCCTCCTCGCGCGCCGCGGTCTCTTCAAAGCTGGTCATCGTCTCTGTCGTCATCATCACCAGTTCCGTCGGAATAAACTCACATGGATAGACAGGATGAACAGGATGGAATTTCTGTTTCGCACTTTAATTCCTAAATCCTGTCAATCCTGTCCACCCATGTGAATTCCCTCTTCCGCCGCTAAGGGTTACCGCCGGCGAGCAGCAGCCCCGTCTTCTCGTCGAGGCCGAACATCAGGTTCATGTTCTGCACGGCCTGGCCGGCCGCGCCCTTGACGAGGTTGTCGAGGGCCGAGAAGACCGCGACCTGCCGGCCGCGCACGGCGAAGCCGATGTCGCAGAAGTTCGTCATCTTAACCCAGTTGATGTCGGGCGAGCCGTTGACCGGGCGGACGAAGAAGGAGCCGCGGTAGAACTCCGCATACCGGGCGGCCAGCTCCTCGCCGGTCATCTCGCTCCCCTCCTCAAGCTCCGCGTAGATGGAGGCGAAGATGCCGCGCGAGACCGGCAGCGAGTGCGTCATGAAGACCAGCTCGCTCGACCAGCGCCCCCCCGCGCCGACCGCGCGGAGCGCCTGCTCTATCTCCGGGACGTGCTGGTGCGTGAAGGGCTTGTAGGCGTAGAAGGAGTTGGAGCGCTGCGGGTGGTGCGTGTTCGCCGCGGGCTTCGCGCCCGAGCCCGACGAGCCGGTCTTGGCGTCGACGACCACGCGCCCCTTGAGCGCGCCCGACGCGGCCAGCGGCCCGAGCCCCAGCAGCGTCGCCGTCGCGAAGCAGCCGGGGTTGCTGACGAGCCGCGCGCGCTTTATCTCCTCGCGGTTGAACTCCGTCAGCCCGTAGACGAACTCGCGCTGCAACTCGACGGCCGTGTGCTCGCGCCCGTAGTGCTCCCTGAACTGTTCGGCGTCGCGCAGGCGGAAGTCGCCCGAGAGGTCGACGACCTTCACGCCCGCCGGCAGCCGCGGCGCGATGTCCAGGGCCTGACCGTGCGGCAGCGCGAGGAAGACGCAGTCGAGCCCCGCGAGGCTCTCCAGGTCCTCCGGCGCTTTCACGAAGCGGAGGTCGGTCAGCCCGTAGAGGTTTTTATGAACCTCGCCGACGGCCTTGCCCGCGTGCTCGTTCGCGGTGACGAGCGCGACCTCCGCCGCCGGGTGGAAGAGCAGGATGCGCAGAAGCTCCGCCCCGCCGTAGCCCGACCCGCCGAAGATGCCCACCCTGATTCCCATTCTCTTCACCCCGAACGTCGCCGCGGCGCGAAGGGCGCGGAAACAATTTCGACGCCGCGCCCGTAAACAACCCGGCCTCTAAAAGACGCACGCCCGACCCGAACACACGCGAGGCCCGGAGATTAACAGGAAATGCGCAAAGCAGGCTTCCCCTTCATCGCACTCGGCATCGCCTTCGTCGCCTTCGGCGTCAGCACCAACAGGACTTTCCTTTTCGTCGGCCTGACCTTCATCTTCGTCGGCATCGCCTTCATGCTGCGACGCGGCGGGCGCTAGAAACGCCCCGGCGCGCCCGCGGGCACCGCGGCCGCCGCCTCGACGCGCGCGCGGATCAGCTCGAAGAGGCGCGCGCCGTCGCGCTTGGCGTTGCCCGCGGTCACTCCCATCTCGCGCTCGATGTAATCCTCGCCCATCTGCGAGTCGGTGACGGAGCCGGCGACGGCGTCGACCCTGATGCCGCGCCGCCTGAACAGCTCTACCCCGCCCCACGCGCCGACGTAGTCGGACGCGCAGAAGAGCACGGCGGCCGTCGCCGCGCGCAGCTCCGCGTCGTCGAAGACCGACTCGACCGAGTA
>DASVSK010000709.1:0-7303 GCA_036388135.1 Pyrinomonadaceae bacterium
AGCAGCACGTCCTTCAGGTACCTCTTCAGCCGCGGGTCGCGGACGGGCGCGACCGTCTCGACGCGCCGGTCGAAGTTGCGCGGCATCCAGTCGGCGCTGCCCGTGTAGAGCTCCTCGTCGCCGCCGTTCAGGAAGTAGTAGGCGCGGCTGTGTTCGAGGAAGCGGCCGACGACGCTGCGCACGCGGATGGTCTCGGAGAGGCCGGGGACGCCCGGCTTGAGCATGCAGATGCCGCGCACGATCAGCTCGACGGGGACGCCGGCCTGCGACGCCTCGTAGAGCGCGCCGATGACGCCCGTGTCGGCGAGGCGGTTGATCTTGACGATGATGCGCGCGGGGCGGCCGGCGCGCGCGTGCTCGGCCTCGCGCCGGATGAGCGCGAGCGTCCTCTCGCGCAGCACCGTCGGCGAGACGAGCATCCGGCGGTACTCCTTCTGGCGCGAGAAGCCGGTCAGGAAGTTGAAGACGTCGGTGGCGTCGGCGCCGATCTCCTCGTCGGAGGTGAAGAGGCCGAGGTCGGTGTAGAAGTTCGAGGTGACGGGGTTGTAGTTGCCGGTGGCGACGTGGACGTAGCGGCGCAGCTCCTCGCCCTCGCGGCGGACGACGAGCGCGACCTTGCAGTGCGTCTTCAGGTTGACGATGCCGTAGACGACGTGGACGCCCGACTCTTCGAGCCGCTTCGCCCACTCGATGTTGTTCTCCTCGTCGAAGCGCGCCTTGATCTCGACGAGCGCCGTCACCTGCTTGCCCTGCGCCACGGCCTCGATGAGCGACTGCGGGATGGGCGAGTCCTGCCCCGTGCGGTAGAGGCAGATTTTGATGGCGGCCACCTGCGGGTCGCGCGCCGCGCGGTCGATGAACTCCGTGACGGCCTCGAAGGACTCGTACGGGTGGTGCATCAGCACGTCGCGCTCGCGGATGACGTCGAAGTAGTTGGCCGCGCCGCCGAAGGCCGCCGAGGGCTTCGGCCGGAAGGGCGCGTCCTTCAGCTCGGGGCGGTCGAGCTTGTAGAGCCGCATCAGCTCGCGTGCGTTGAGCGGGGCCCCGACCGTGTAGACGTCCTCGGGCCCGAGCTCCAGCTCGCGCGTGAGGTGGTCGCGCATCTCGGCCGGCATCTCCGCGGCGACTTCGAGGCGGACGGCCGTTCCGAAGCGGCGCTTGCGGAGCGTCTTCTCCATCATGCTGAGGAGGTCGTTGGCCTCCTCCTCGCGCACGTCCACGTCGGCGTCGCGCGTGACGCGGAAGGCGTGGCAGTGGCTGACGCGCATGCGCGGGAAGAGCAGTTCGAGGTTGGCCGTGATCAGCTCTTCGAGGAGGACGAACTTCGAGCCCTCCCCGTCGACGGGGACGAGGCGCGGGACGAGCGGCGGCACCTTGACGCGCGCGAAGCGCGGCTCGACCTTCCCCGTCAGCGAGCGCGTGATGCCGTGCTCGGGCAGCGGCTCGACCATCAGCGCCAGGTTCAGGCTGAGGTTCGAGATGTACGGGAAGGGGTGCCCCTGGTCGACCGCCTGCGGCGTGAGCACGGGGTGGACCTGCCGCTTGTAGAACTCGCGGAGCTGCTGGCGCTCGGGGAGCGACAGCGTGCTGTACTGCGCGACGCCGATGCCCTCGGCGGCGAGCGCCGGCAGCACCTCGTCGCGGAGGCAGCGCGCGTGCTCGGCGACGAGCGGGAGCAGGCGCGCGCGTATCTCCCGGAGCTGGTCGAACTGCGCCATGCCGTCGGGCGAGAGCCGGTCGACCTTGACGGCCGTCGTCTCCTGCAACCCCGAGACGCGGATCATGAAGAACTCGTCCAGGTTCTCGGAGAAGATGGAGAGAAACTTCAGGCGTTCGAGCAGCGGCTGTTCCGTGTCGAGCGCCTCTTCGAGCACGCGCTTGTAGAACTCGATCTGGCTCAGCTCGCGGTTGAAGAGCGGCACCGGCTCGGCGCGGGACTGTAGCTCGCGCGTCTCGGGCACGTCGCCCGGCTGGCCCGGCGAGGGCTGTCTGTTTGTTGACCTTGTCATTCGTCTCGACGCGCGCGGGTCTGCGGCCGACTGTGCGCCCCGCGCGACTCCATTTGATTCCTGCTGGAACTTACGTGTGAGATGCCCGCCGACGCGCCCGCGATAGCCAGTAAGCGCGCCGCAAAGCCTCTCATCCCGGTCGCCGCCGCCGCACTCCCGAAAGCGCTCGCTCGCGCGGCGTAAAGCACACGTAGGGGGAGACGGGAATCAGGGGGGACTAAAGCAAGCCCTGTTCCTTCTCTCCGAAAGTCGGGGGTTTATCCGCCGAAGCCATTGTACTGCAAGATTTAGCCCGCGCAAGCCGCCGCCCGTGGCCGACGCCTTATGTACGGTTTCATTCCTCCGGCCGCGGCGATTCTGCCTGCATTTCCCCCGCGTTTCCTTGAGCCCGCGCCGCTCACTTGAGCGTCAGGGCTTTGGCCGCGACCGCCGCGTCGAGCAGCCGCACGACGTCTTCGAGCGTGACCGTCCCGTAATACCAGCTCCCGGCGGCGGCGGCCTCCGCGTAGACGGCCTTGTAGATGTCGTAGTAAGACCGGCGGCCGTCCACGAAGTTGTAGACCTCGGCGCGCATCAGGCCGTGGAGCCGGCCGAAGGCCGAGTCGGGCACCTTCTGGCGGTTGTTGAAATACTCTTCGAGCGACGCGACGTTCGACGGCACTTTCCTGCTCGCCGCCTGCTCGGCCTCGGTCAGCGAGACTCTCGAAGGGGGCTCGGCGCGGTGCAACTGCCGGTAGAAGGACGCGAGCTGCGCGCCCGTCCCGCCGTCGGCCGAGGCCGCGCGCGCCGTCTCGTCCACCACCCGCGCGGCCTCGCGGCTCTCGCCGGCGAAGGCGCGCACGGAGGCGAGGGCGCGCGCCTCGCGCTCGACGCCCTGCCCCACGATTATCTGCGCGCGCTTCCAGCCGCGGTCGGGCTCGGCGGCCGAGTCGCGCAGGACCTGCATGGCGACCTGGAGGTCGTTCGCAAGGCGCTTGCGCCCCTGCGCGTAGGTCTCGGCGACGAGCAGCGGGACGCGCGTCTCGTCGGCGCTGGCGAGGAAGTAGGCCATGCCCGCGATGAGGAAGTTGTTGCGGCGGAGCTGCGTCTGGTCTATCTGGAAGAGGTCGTCGTCCGAGGAGTGGATGAAGGGGTCGTCCCAGTTGATGAGCGCGACGGCCGGGATGCCCACCGCGCCTTCGAGGAAGACGAGGTGGTCGGACGAGCCGAAGTGTGGCACGAAGCGCGCGTTGTACCCCTGCCGCGTCCCGCGCGTCGAGTAGAGCGGGCGCGTGTGCGGGCGCGGCAGCCCGCCCTGGCGGCTCGCGGCGAGGAAGCCGTTGTTGGTCTGGATGAGGTAGGTGCCGACGCTCTCGAAGACCGCGTCGAGGTAGGAGGTGCGCGAGTGCGGCGCGAAGATGAGGTGCTGGACGCGGCTGCCCATCGCGAGGTTAGCGCCCGTCATGTCCTGATGGACGTTCGCCAGAATCCGCTTCACCTCCTCGGGGTGCGCGCCGAAGTGCTGGTACTCGGAATAGATTTCGTCCGTCCACCAGAAGCGCAGGTCGCGCTGCGGCCGCTTGATCTTCCCCTCCCTGATGAGCCGGTTGAAGGCGCGCGCCAGCTCCAGAAGGTTGGCGCACCCGCTGCCGTCGTCGTTGGCCGAGCCCTGCTCCTCCTGAAGGTGCGCGGTCAGCACTATCTGCTGCGCGCCGGGGCGCGTGCCGCGGATGACGGCCTCGACGAAGCCCGTGCGGCCGGGCGACGCGCCGAACTCCGTGTCCACCTTCGCCTTGAGCACGACGCGGCCGCCGGGCGCGGGCTTGCCGGTGGCGAAGAGGTCTTGCGTCCCCTTCGTCTGGAGGATGCGGCGCAGCGTGTCGCCTTTGCGCGGCGGGAGGACGAAGGCGAAGGTGCCTTTCGTCCCCGCGGGCGGCTCCGCGTTGATGCGCGACCACGCTATCTGGTCGGGGTAGTCGAGCGGGCTCTTGCCCTCGGACGTCTGGTAGGTGACGACGCCGACCGCGCCGCCCTTCGCGACGGCGTTGTCGACGGCGCGCTGCGGCGGCCCGCTCGTCAGGACGAGCTTCCCCCTCACGTCGAGCCCCGCCAGGGCCTCCTCGGTGCCGTCGCCGACGTCGACGAGTTCGGCCGTGACGTCGGCGTCGCGGCTCATGTCGGCGAGGTAGACGGCGTGCTCGCCGATGTCGGCCAGCTTCAGCTCGACGGGCTCGACCATCCACAGCTCGGCCGCGCGCGGGGTGTAGTTCGGCCCCCGGAGCGGCTGGTCGATGAAGCGCACCTCTTCGAGCCCGGCGTCGCGCGCGGCCTGCATCACGTAGTCGCGCGCCTTGAAGAAGCCCTCCATGCCGGAGTCGCGGTGCCAGTGCGTGAGCCAGCGGATGTGCTCGAAGGCGCGGTCGCCCGAGATTTCGTTCGAGAGCGTCCGAATCTCCTCATCGGAGAGGAACGGCGTCGTCTGCGCGCGGCAGACGTTCGCGGCGGGCGAGAGCAGAAGGTTGACGGCCAGAAAGACGGAGAGCGAGAGAGTCCTTTTCATCCGAGTCTCCTGCGGCGTGTTCACGTTCGAGAATGAAGGGCAGAGCGACGCGAGTTTAGCAGGAAACCGGCGGCGGAAACAGACGCCCGCGGCGCGGGGGGAAGGCGTCGCGCGCCTTTCCCCCTTAGCCCTTTTTCTGTACGAGAACCTGGAAGTGCGAGGCCATCCCGCCGGGCAGAATCATCTCACGCGCGTCGAGCCGGAGCGCCGCGACCTCCGCCTCGCCCGCGGCGTGCGCGCTCTCAAGCTCCAACTGTTCGACCAGCCCGGCGCGGAGCAGAAAGCCGTCGAGGCGTTCGAGCGAGAGCGCCTTCAAGCCCGCGGCCTCGCCCTCGGCGACGACCTGCGTCCAGTTGACGGTCGTGGTCAAGTCCTGCCCGCCGGGGTCGCCGAGGACGTCTTCGACCAGCCCGTGTCGGCGGAACGCGCGCAGCGTCCCCGCGCGCCTGTGCGGCTCGCCGTAGAGCCCGGCGGCCTCGTCGCCGTAATCGACCGTGACGACGAACCCGCGCCCGACCATCCCGGCCGCGCGCCTCACCCACTCGCCCGCGTCGAGGTTCACCTCCGCCGCCTGCCCCTCGGCCAGCGTCACGCCCAGCCGCCGGAAGTGTTCGGCGAGGTGCGGCGTCGAGGGCTCGCCTTCGACGAAGACGAATCCGTCGCCGTCGCCGCCGAGGCCGACGTAAGACTCGCGCAGAAGCCCGCCCCGCATCATCACGCGATGCGCGGGGAGGGCGTCGAGCAGCTCGTTGGAGAAGACGACGGCGGCGTCGAGCGGGCGCGTGAGTTCGGAAGCGCGGCGGAACTCTACCCGGCCGGCGAACGGCGAGAGGAGCGCGGCGGCGCGCTCGCGCGAGTCGGCCCCGGCCTCGTCGAAGACGTAGCGGAGCGAGTCGAAGACGTCGGGCGCGTCACGCCGCAGCGTGCGGAGGACGCCGTGCGCGAAGCGGCCCGAGCCGCCGCCCGATTCGACGAGATGAAGGACGGGCGGGCGTCCGAGTTCTTCGTGGAGCTTTGTGAAGTGGCGCGCGAAGGTCGCGGCGAAGAGCGTGCTGCGCTCGGGACTGGTGCGGTAGTCGCCGCCGCGCCCCCAGCGCTCGACGCCGCGCCGCTGGTAGTAGCCACCGCGCTCGTCGTAGAGCGCCGCGCTCATCCACTCGCGGAAGGTCAGAGGCCCTTCGCCGAGTATGCGTTCGCGCAGACGCACGGCCAGAGGCGGGTCGGCCTCCGGCGCGCGGCCGGCTCCCGACCCGCCGCCGGAGGCGTCGGCGTCCTTCCCTTCACTGCCCGCGCGTCGGCTCATTCGGCTGCTTGTCGAGCAGGCGCGTGGTGTGGTCGGTGACGCTCGCGCGCGGCGGCTCGACCAGCTCGCCCGTGTTGTAGCGTTGCGGCCGCGCCTGCGCGTGGATGGGTGTGCCTTGCGGGGGCGGGAGGGTCGTCCCGCGCGCCGGCGTCCCGAGGTAGTTCGGCGGGAAGGCGGGCGGGACGTAAGGCTGCCGCGTCGGCGCGTCGTAAGGGACGTTCGACTCGAAGAAGACGGCGTAGAGCAGACGCAGGAGTCCGCCCATCATGCAGACGACGGCCGCGAGCGGGATCAGCTCGCCGGGCATGTTGAGCAGTGCGACGCCCAGGAAGAGGACGACGGGCACGACCACCACCGTGCTCAGCATCAGAAAAACGCCCTGCCTGATGCCGCGGTTGCGCGGCGTGAGCGGCACGGGGACGGGCGGCGGGGCGGGCGCGGGCGGCCGCCAGTGGAGATGTCCGCCGTTGGCGAGCAGGTCGTTCACGGCGTTAAGCGGGAAGCCGCAGGACGGGCAGAAGCGCGCGTCGTTCGAGTTCTGTCTCTGGCCGCAGTTGGGGCAGAACATCTAACTGACTCCTCGGGGCCCGCCCGTCTTTCAGCGCGCGGACTCGTCGCGCTCCCTGTCGAGGAGACGCGTGGTGCCCTCGGTCACGCTCGGCCGGTAGGCGAGGTCGGCCGTGTCGACCCGCGGCGGGACGTAGGCGCGCGCGGGGGCTCCCTGCGTGGGCGGCAGCGCCGAGACCTCTCGCGGCGGCGCGAACTGGGCCGGGTCGTAGGCCGGCTGCCGCTGGAGCTGCCTGCGGTACGGGCCGTCCTCGAAAATGAGCGCGTAGAGGAGCCGGAAGAGTCCCGCCAGGAAGACGATGACGCCCGCGATGACCAGCTCCTCCGGCGAGCCGATCAGCTCCGACATCAGCCCCAGCGCGGGCATGAGGAACATGCCCGACAGCATCAGCTTGCCGCCCAGCCGCGCGCCCTTCCTCTTCGGCGTCTCGGGGGCGGGCACGGCCTCCACGGCGGCCGCGGGCGCTGCGCCGCCCGTGGCGAGCAGCCCCGTCACGGCCCCGAGCTGGAAGCCGCAGCGCGCGCAGAAGCGCGCGACGTCGGACGCCTGTTGCAGTCCGCATTGTGGGCAGAACATTTTTTTGACCGTCCTCCCGAGGGATGAGGTAAAGCCTCGGCTCTCTCTACGACTATCCCCCGCGCGAAGTTCGCGCGCAACCGCGGCCGCGGCGCGGCTCAGGGGCGCGGCAGGCGCGCGTCGGAGAAGAGCCGGAAGGTCGCGAAGGCCCGCCCCTGGTGGTGCGCCGCGCGCGCCAGCGTCTCGACGGCGAGCGCGAAGAGCGTCCGCATCGCGCCCGAGGGCGTGGCGATCTCCTTCGACAGGTCGTCGTCCGAGCGCAGGAACTCGAAGGCGCGCAGGCGCGTCGCCTCGGCCTCTTCGAGGTA
>DASVSK010000710.1:0-4076 GCA_036388135.1 Pyrinomonadaceae bacterium
CTACGAGGAGGTCTGCCGCCTCTTCAGCCTCGCGCCCAAGGCTGACACGTTCCCCTTGCGCGACTCGACCGACCTGCCGCCGCACCTCCTCAAGCGGCTCGACCGCACGCCCGTCACCGTCTCCTACCTCGAAACCTACGACTCGCGCCACGGCACCAACTTCGCCGACCGCGCGCGCGGCGCGCTCTTCCACTTCGCCAACCTCGTCATCAAGAGCGATGGCAAGGTCACGCCCGAAGAGGCGGCCGCGCTCGCCGACTACAAGCAGACGCTCTACCCCGGCGGCGCGCCCGACTCGCCCGACGGCGCGAAGGGGAGCGCCGAGGCCGGGGCCGAGCCGCCGGAGGAGGAGCTGCCGCCGCCGCGCCCGCTCGAAGAGCTTCTGGCGGAGCTGGACGCGCTCGTCGGGCTGGAGCGCGTAAAGGCGGACGTCCGCCAGCTCATCAACTTCCTCAAGGTGCAGAAGCTGCGCGAGGAGCAGGGGCTCAAAAGCCTCCCGGCCTCGCGCCACCTCGTCTTTTACGGCAACCCCGGCACGGGCAAGACGACCGTCGCGCGGCTCGTCGCGCAGATATACCGGACGCTCGGCGTGCTCAAGCGCGGCCACCTGGTCGAGACAGACCGCGCCGGGCTCGTCGCCGGCTACGTCGGGCAGACCGCCATCAAGGTGCGCGAGGTGACGACGAAGGCGCTCGGCGGCGTCCTCTTCATCGACGAGGCGTACTCGCTCTCTGGCGGCGGCGAGAACGACTTCGGGGACGAGGCCGTCGAGACGCTGCTGAAGATGATGGAGGATCACCGCGACGAGCTGGTCGTCATCGTCGCCGGCTACACCGGCCGGATGCAGGACTTCCTCGACTCGAACCCGGGACTGCGGTCGCGCTTCAACAAGCACATCCACTTCGACGACTACGGCGTCGAGCAGCTCGTCCACATCTTCAAGGTCTTCTGCCGGAAGGCGGAGTTCCGCGTCACCGAGTCGGCCGAGAAGGAGCTGACCTCGGTCTTCGGCGTGCTCTGCGCCTCGCGCGACGAGACGTTCGGCAACGCGCGCTCCGCGCGCAACCTCTTCGAGTCCACGCTCAGCAAGCAGGCCAACCGCCTCGTCTCGCTCCCCAAAGTCGACCGCGAAATCCTCTCCACCATCGAGGCGGCCGACGTCCCCGGCCACGACGAGCTGCGCGCCTCCGGCATCATCAACGAGGATTGATTCGCCGGGTCATTTGTTCATTTCCCGAATTAATCAACGAACAAATGACCCGACGACCCGATGAATCAACCCCTCCTGATTTGACCAAACGGGCGCGGTTGGGCGATGCTACGTTGTTACAAAGTCAATCTAAATCCCGGTGAGAATTAAGCCATGAGTAAAGCAGCAACCGAAAGCTACGGGGTCGGGCCGCTGACCTCCTATTCCGAGGACGAGTCGATGTTCCGCGCCTCGGTGCGCGAGTTCGCCGAGGGCGAGATACGCCCCCGCGTCGAGGAGATGGACGAGCACGCCAAGATGTCGCCCGAGGTGCTCAAACAGCTCTTCGACCTCGGGCTGATGGGCGTCGAGACGCCCGAGGAGTACGGCGGCACGGGCGCGTCCTTCTTCATGGCTATCGTCGGCGTCGAGGAGCTTTCGCGCGTCGACCCCTCGGTCGGCGTGCTGATGGACGTGCAGAACACGCTCGTCAACAACGCCTTCATCCGCTACGCCTCGCCCGAGCAGAAGAAGAAGTACCTGCCGCGCCTCGCCGCCGACACCGTCGGCGCTTACGCCTTGAGCGAGGCGGGCTCCGGCTCCGACGCCTTCGCGATGGCGACGCGCGCCGTCGACCGCGGCGACCACTACGAGCTGACCGGGCAGAAGCTCTGGATCACGAACGGCAACGAGGCCGGCATCTTTATCGTCTTCGCCAACGCCAACCCCGAGGCCGGCTACCGCGGCATCACCGCCTTCATCGTCGAGAAGGGCTTCGAGGGGTTCGCGGTCGGGAAGAAGGAGAACAAGCTCGGCATCCGCGCCTCCTCGACGACCGAGATCATCCTCGACGGCTGCAAGGTGCCGAAGGAGAACGTGCTCGGCGAGCTGGGCAAGGGCTACAAGGTCTCCATCGAGACCCTGAACGAGGGGCGCATCGGCATCGGCGCGCAGATGATCGGGCTGGCGCGCGGGGCGCTCGAACACGCCCTGCGCTACACCTCCGAGCGCACGCAGTTCAAGCAGCCCATCAACCAGTTCCAGGGCGTCCAGTTCCAGCTCGCCGAGATGGCGACCGAGCTTGAGGCCGCGCGGCTGATGGTCTACAACGCGGCGCGGATGAAGGACGCCGGCCTGCCCTTCGTCAAGGAGGCCGCGATGGCGAAGCTCTACTCGTCGCGCGTCGCCGAGAAGGTGTCCTCGAAGGCCATCGAGCTTTACGGCGGCTACGGCTTCGTCAAGGACTACCCCGTCGAGAAGCTCTGGCGCGACTCCAAGATCGGCGCCATCTACGAGGGCACGTCCAACATGCAGTTGCAGACCATCGCCAAGCTGATTATCGGCAAATAGTGAATGGTGAATGGTGTCAGGTGGCCGTGGGCCGCGCCGGCAGGCCACCTGACACCATTCACCATCCCCCATTCCCCATTCACAAACTGATGGCTTCTTCCAGAATCGACATCTTCCGCGTGATGCTCGAAGGCGACCCCGACAACACGGCGGTCATGTTCGGGCTGGCGAAGGAGTACGAGAAGGCCGGGCGCTTCGACGACATGATCGAGGTGCTCTCGGACTACCTCCAGCGCGCCGACGACGAGGGCAACGCCTACGGCATGCTGGCCTCGGCCTACCTCCGCCTCGGCAACCGCGCCGCCGCGCGCCTCGCCTACGAAAAGGGCGCGGAGGTCGCGCAGGCGCACGGCCACCCCTCGATGGCGCAGGACTACCGCCTCGCCGTCGAGACCGAGTTCGAGGATTAGTCACAGATGGACGAGCTTATATTTCTCGTACAGGAAGCGCCGGAAGGCGGATTCACGGCGCGCGCCCTCGGCGAGTCGATCTTCACGGAGGCGGACGACGTGGGCGGTCTCCGCGAGATGGTGCGCGACGCAGTCCGCTGTCACTTCGACGAAGGACAAGGCCCGCGCGTCATTCGCCTTCACTTCGTACGAGAAGAAGTATTCGCCGCATGAAACTGCCGCGCGACGTGTCCGGCGACGACCTTGTGAAGGCGCTCAGGGTTCTAGGCTATGCGGTCACGCGTCAGACGGGCAGTCATTATCGAATAACAACGGCGCGGGCGGGGAGCATCACGTAACGATTCCGCGACACAGTCCGTTGCGCATCGGCACGTTTGCGGCGATTCTGGATGACGTGGCCGAGCACTTCGGGATCGGCCGCGGCGAATTAATAGCGAGAATCAATATCTGATTTCCAGCAGGAGATTTACCAGTCATGGCGACCGAGATTAAGGCGCGCGAGTATCGGGGCTTGGGGCGTGAGGAGATGGTGGGCATCTACCGCACGATGTACCTGTCCCGACGCATCGACGACAAGGAGATTCAACTCAAGGGGCAGAACAAAATCTTCTTCCAGATTTCGGGCGCGGGGCACGAGGCCGTGCTCGTCGCGGCCGGCGTGGCGTTCAGGGCCGGGCACGACTGGTTCTACCCGTACTACCGCGACCGCGCGCTCTGCCTCCAGCTCGGGATGACGCCGCTCGAACAGCTCCTCTCGGCCGTCGGCGCGGAGGCCGACCCCAACTCGCACGGCCGACAGATGCCCTCGCACTGGGGGCACAAGCGGCTCAACATCGTCTCGCAGTCTTCGCCGACGGGGACGCAGTTCCTGCAGGCCGTCGGCTGCGCCGAGGCGAGCTACCGCGCGAGCCTGATCGAAGAGATTAAGGACAAGGTCACGGGCTTCGAGGGCGACGAGGTCGTCTACTGCTCGTCGGGCGACGGCACGACGAGCGAGGGCGAGTTCTGGGAGGCGCTCAACACGGCGAGCAACCTCAAGCTCCCCGTCGTCTTCCTCGTCGAGGACAACGGCTACGCCATCAGCGTCCCCGTCGAGGTGCAGACCGCCGGCGGCGACGTGTCGCGCC